>URNU01000091.1 GCA_900549275.1 uncultured Collinsella sp.
GCGCTTGGCTTATGAACAACGCTGCCAACCCCGAGCTCATGGGCATTGCCGACCTCAACCCGTTCTACCAGATGCTCGCCCCGGGCCTGCGCCCGTTTGCCGTAGGCCTTTCCACCGTCGCGGCCATCATTGCCTCGCAGGCGCTCATCACCGGTGCATTCTCGCTGGTGTCCGAGGCCAGCCGTCTGGACCTCATGCCGCACATGCAGGTCTTCTACCCTGCCGAGACCAAAGGCCAGCTCTACATCCCCATGGTCAACAACGTCATGCTTGTCGGCTGCGTCATCGTGGTGCTGCTGTTCCAGAACTCGGCGCATATGGAAGCCGCCTACGGCCTTGCCATTACGCTGACTATGATGTGCACCACGCTGCTGCTCTTCTTCTACCTGCACGAGGAGCGCAAGCTCAAGGTTGCTCCGTGGATCTTCGCGGCCTTCTTCCTTTTGCTCGAAGGCTTCTTCTTTGTGAGCTCGCTCACCAAGTTCTTCCACGGCGGCTACTTCACCATCCTCATGGCTGCACTCATCATGGGCATTATGGTGTGCTGGTACAACGGCACGGCGGTCGAGCAGCGCCAGTTTACGCTGCTGCCGCTGCGTAGCTACCTGCCGCAGCTCAAGCGTCTGCGCGACGACGACCGTTACGAGCGCATGAGCGACAACATCGTGTACCTGACCAAGGACACCCATACCGACTACATCGACCGCGATATCGTCTATTCGATCTTGGACAAGCATCCCAAGCGTGCCCACGCCTGGTGGTTTGTGAATGTCGAGACCATGGACGAACCGCACACCTTTGCCTATTCTGTCGAGACGTTCGGCACCGACTACGTGTTCCGCGTGCATCTGTACCTGGGCTACAAGATCAACCAGCGCGTCAATGCCTACCTGCGTCAGGTTGTTCAGGACCTGGCTGCCACCGGCGAGCTGCCGCCGCAGACGCATGACTACTCGGTCTACAAGGATCCGGGCAACATCGGTACGTTCAAGTTCGTCATGATCCGTAAGCTTCTGGCGCCCGAAAGCGACGTGGAGCCGAGCGAGCGTACGGCCATCACGCTCAAGTACATCATCCGCCGCGCCGCCGGCACGCCTGCGCGCTGGTATGGCCTGGAGAACTCCAACGTGAGCTTTGAGTATGTGCCGCTGTTCACCAAGTTTAAGGCTGTGAGCAAGATGCAGCGCCTGGCTCCCAACGAGCGGCCGTAGTCGACGCTCGAGGTTTGTCTGCGAACGGGCGGGCTTGTATTGACGGGGATTGAGTCCTGGGAGGAAACCATGGATGCAAAGGTGCTTGACGGTTGCGATTTTGCTGCCGAGCTGGCGCGTGAGGCGCGCGTCGACGCCGCCGAAGATCGGTTCTTTACGAATCGTGCCAACATGGACATGGCCGACCGCGTGATTTCGATCGTGGTGACGGTGCTTGTCGCGGCGTGCGTGTGCGCACTGCTCGCGCACGTGCTGTTTGTCTAACGACCGCAGGTTGCAAAGGCTTTACACTTGGAACCACCACAAGGGGAAACCACCACAAAGGTGCCTGTCCCCTTTGTGGTGGTTTTTGTTTTTGAGAGAGGGGCGGGACGCTGATGGACGTTCGTGCGGACGGCGATATCGCCGATAACTTTTGGTGGCGGCGCACAACGCTGACGCGCCGCACTCCTCTGTATGACGCCTGCGTATCGGTGGGGCTGCTGGTCGCGGCGACGATTGTGGGCGCGCTGCTCGACCATCCGGGTCTCGCGCCGAGCATCATGATCGTCTATGTGTTCGCCGTTCAGCTGTGCGCATTCTTTACCTGGAGTCGCCTGTATTGCTTGCTGAGCTCGGCTGCCGCCGTGGCGCTCTACAACTTCTTGTTTGTCGACCCGCGCTACTCGCTGTCGCTTATCGACCGCGGCTATCCCGGCATGTTCTTCATCATGTTCGTGGTCTCGCTCGTGTCGAGCTCGATTGCGTTGGCCCTGCGCCGCGCCTTGGCACAGGCTGCCGCCAGCGACCGCCGCACGCATATGGTGCTCGAGACCAACCGCATGCTGCAGCGGTGCGCCGATCAGCATCAGATCGTTCACGCCATGGCCACGCAGCTGGCGCGTCTTTCGGGCTGTCCGGTCGTGTGGTACAGCGCCGACGCCGAGGGCGATGACCTGCTGCCGCGTGCGACGTACACGGCCGTGGGCGATGCCGCGCCGGTGCACGAACTGGCGCCGCAGATGCCGCCGCGGCTCTCGGCGTCCGCCTATGTGGGAACGCCGCTCGATGCCACCTATGGCGGCTCGGCGTTCTACGGCATATACCTGACTGTGCGTTCGGGCGACACTATGGTGCGCACGGGCGATCCCGCCTCGGTGGTGGGGGTGCTGGCTATCGTTGCCGAGCCCGACGTGCTGACGCACGAGGAGCGCACACTTGCCGATGCTATCGTGAGCGAAGGCGAGCTGGCGCTCGATCGCGCCCGCGCCATGGAGGCCCGCGAGGAGGCGGCGGTGCTCGCCAAAAACGAGCAGCTGCGCGCCAACCTGCTGCGCTCCATCTCGCACGACCTGCGCACGCCGCTCACCAGTATTTCGGGCAATGCCGACGTGCTGCTCGACCAGGGCTCGACCGGCACGGCCGTGCTCGATAGCCAGACGCGCCGCGGCATGCTCCTGTCCATTCGCTCGGATGCGCTGTGGCTCAACGCCACCGTCGAGAATCTGCTCGCCATCACCAAACTCGAGGGTGGCGGTATGCGCCTGTCGACCACGCTCGAGCTCATGGACGATATCGTCGAGGAGGCGCTGCGCCACGTGAACCCTGCCGTGCGCGAGCACGACCTTAAGGTGGCGGCGTGCGATGAGCCGGCGCTCGTCAATGTCGATGCGCGCTTGATGGTGCAGCTGGTGGTCAATCTGGTGAACAACGCCATCACCTATACGCCCGCAGGCTCGCATATCATGATTTCGATTAGCGTCGACGATGGACGCGTGGCGTGCTCGGTGGCTGATGATGGTCCGGGGATCGCACCCGAGGACCGCAAGCGGATCTTTGAGTCGTTCTATACCGCCAACCACGGTCTTGCCGACAGCCACCGCAGCGTTGGCCTGGGTCTTTCGCTCTGCCGCTCCATTGCGTTGGCGCATGGCGGTAGCATAGAGGTTGCCGCGGCGGACCCGCACGGCTCGGTCTTTACGATTGAGCTTCCCGCCGCCGACGTTTCGTTTGATAAGGAGTAGCGCTGTGCCGAACTCTGCTGTAAAACCGCTCATCTTGGTCGTTGAGGACGACCCCGCCGTTCGCAACCTTATCGTTGCCGCGCTCGAGGCACACGGCTTGCGCCATATGGCTGTGGAGACCGCCCATGCCGCCATCGCCGCTGCCTCATCGCAGGCACCGAGCATCGTGCTGCTCGATCTGGGCCTGCCCGATATGGACGGCGTCAAGGTGGTGGAGTCGGTGCGCGCATGGTCGGGCATGCCGATCATTGTGGTCTCGGCGCGTAGCGAGGACGCGGACAAGATTCGCGCACTCGATGCCGGTGCTGACGACTACCTGACCAAGCCGTTTTCGGTCGAGGAACTGCTCGCGCGCATTCGCACGACGCTCAGGCGCCTTTCGTATGCGCAAACGGGCGGCGTTGCCTCCGAGGGCTCGTTCGATACCGGTGAGCTGCATATCGATTTTGATGCCGGCATCGCCACGATGGATGGCGAGGAGCTGCATCTGACGCCGATCGAGTACAAACTCCTGTGCCTGCTGGCGCATAACGCCGACAAGGTGCTGACGCACCAGTTTATCCTGCACGAGATTTGGGGCACGGCAACTAAGAGCGATCTGGCGAGCTTGCGTGTCTTTATGGGCACGCTGCGCAAGAAGATCGAGTCCGACCCCGCGCATCCGCGCTATATCCAAACGCACGTGGGCATCGGCTATCGCCTGGTCACCCAGGGATAGGCCGGCATCCGCCATCCCACTATGAGTTGCGGTGAAATACGGTCTAAAATTGCCTAATTCCAGGCAAAACAGTCCGTATTCCACCGCAACTTTGTTTATTTGCCCTTGGGCTTGCTGGCGTAGAACTTCTTCTTTTTGAGCTTGCCGGCGGGGGAGGGTTTGCCGTCGCCGCGCGGCCCTTGGTCGCCGGCCTGCGCGTGCGCGGATACTGCCGCACGAGGCTTGCGGGCTTCGGGGTTGCGTAGCTCCTCGGTTCGCTCGGCAATCTCCTCGGCGCTAAAGCCGACCTCGGCCATGGCATCCTCGATGGGCAGGCGGCGCACGATATAGCAATGATGCACCCTCTGGTTGCGCGCGAAATCCTCGGGGATGGTCTGCGCCGTAATGTCCTCCAGCACGACGCCCGCGCGCGCGAGCTTGCGCGTCTCGGGGCGGAAACCGCGTAGGTTGCAGCTAAAGATGGCGTGGCCGCCCTGTGCGAGCAGGCGAGATACGCCGGCCAAAAGCTCAACATGGTCGCGTTGGACATCCCAAGTGCGGCGGCCCATCTTGGACGAGTTCGAGAACGTGGGCGGGTCGACAAAGATCAGGTCCCAGCGGTTGCGCGTCTGGCGCTGGTCGCGAATCCAGGCGAGCACGTCATCGCGCACAAAGTGATGCTGCGGCCCCACAAAGCCGTTCTGTCGCATGTTGCGCTCGGCCCAATCCAGGTAGGTGTTGGAAAGGTCGACCGTCACAGTTTCCTCGACGCCGCCATCGGCCGCATAGCAGGTGGCAGTGCCGGTGTAGGCAAACAGGTTGAGGAAGCGGCGTGCCTGTTTGGCGTGCTCGCGTACCAGGTTGCGGGTGACGCGGTGATCCAGGAAGATGCCCACATCCAGGTAGTCGTCAAAGTTGACGGCAAAGGTGAGTCCGCCCTCTTCGATGAGCGGCAGGCGACGGCGCGCGATGTTGGCGCGCTCGCCCGATGCGCCCTTGCCGGCGCCCTGCTTGCCGTACTGCGAGCCGCCGCGCGAACGCATGCGGGCCTTGGCGTGCACGTGCTCGGCCGGGACATCCAGGATACGCGGCGCGATGGCCAAGATGTCGAGCATGCGGGCCTGGGCCAGCGCGGGGTCGATGGTCTTAGGCGCGGCGTATTCGGCGATGACGAGCCAGCGGCCTGGCGTCTGCGGGCAACCCTCGTACAGGTCGATGGCGGCGGAGTAATCGGGCAGGTCGGCATCGTAGACGCGGTAGCAGCTCACGCCCTCGCGCTTGGCCCACTTGCGGCGCAGACGGGCATTCTTGCGCAGGCGGTTGGCGAACTGCTCGGACTCCGGGATGAGCACGGGCAGCGGCTTGCCGTCGCCCAGGTCGAGCGTGGCAGCAGGTTCGGGCATGGGGGTGTTGGCGGCTTCGTTTTCGGCGTCCGCGGTCTGCGCCTCGGTGTTTGCGCTGGCCGCAGCCTCAAACGCTGCGGCGGCGTGGTCGAGCGAGGGCCAAACCTCAAGAGCCGCCTCCTCGTTATTGGGCATGACGGCGATGGAGCGCGCAGGCTCGGCATGGAGCGCGCGGGCCATAAGTCCATCGCGGGTGAGCGCGGCGACCGGCGCGGCGGCAAGCTCGGGCGCGCGGCGCAGCTCGCCGATGAGTGTCATGGCGTCGTGCATGAGCGAAAGCGGGGTCTCGGTGGTATCTGCGACCACGGCGGCACCGGCGACGGCGCCTGCATGGTCCAGCACGGTGGCGGGCTTGGCGGCGCAAAAGTCGACAAAACGCTTGTAGCCGGCACACTTGACCATGCGCTCGGCAGTCTTGCGGGCGGCGGGGTCGATGTCTACGGCCACGATGCGCGCCTGCCGCTCGTGCGCTGCCGCCTCGCGCTCGCGCGCCTCGGCAAGCAGCTGCTCCCACAGGGCGGCATCATGCAGCTGCCAGCCCTCAAAACCCCAGTGCTCGCGTGCAAAACCCGGGGCGCGGTCAGTCAGAATGTTCACGGCTTCCAGCAGCAGACCGCCGCCGGCGCACGAGGCGTCGATCAGCGTAGGCAGGGCTTCGTTCTCGTACTCGTCGGCCGTCAGCTCGCGCTCGCACAGTGCGGTCCAGCTGATCTGCGCCAGCACCAGGGCGGCGTAGTCGGGGCGCAGCACGTGCGCGCCCTCGCCGGCGCGGGTTGCTGCGGGCGGCAGGCGCTTAAACAGCGGGTCGCCCGAAAGGTCCAGGCTAATGCTCGCGCGGCGCTGGCGCAGCGAAAGCAGTAGGTGAACATCGGGGTCGGCGGCATCGACGTCGGCGCGACGGCCCGTGGTCTCGGCCAGGCGGTCGCACAGCGCGTCCTTGGCGCGCAGGGCCGAGAAGCGCGTGTTGCGCAGCTGCTCGGTCACGCCGCGGGCGGTGATGGCGATGGTGGCGCC
>URNU01000092.1 GCA_900549275.1 uncultured Collinsella sp.
GGAGCGGACAACGGGGCTCGAACCCGCGACCCCAACCTTGGCAAGGTTGTGCTCTACCAACTGAGCCATGTCCGCTTACGAGGATTAATCTTACGTGATGCCCGCATCCTATGCAAGAACTTTTTTAAAAAGTTTTGCGACGCCCTCGCGAACCTCGCGAAGGCATCAGCCACCAAGGAAGGCGCAGGCAAACGCAAACTCGCCGCAAGAGGCCCTTACATCTCACCGAGCATGATCCAAGCAGAGCTGTCCTGCGCGAGTCTACCGTCTGCAAGCGGTGATGAGGTGAGCAGGACCCTGCCCGCCGGCAGCTCCACGGGTGCTGCACCGAAGTTCGTCACACACGCCCAGCCGTTCTCGCGGCGATAGGCGATGACGCCGCCCTCAGCGCCCTCGGCACCATCCGCAAGACCGGTGCGCCCGTCAAGATCGAGCCACGCAAGATCGTTGGCGCACCCGCGCAGTTTGCGCCGCAGCCAGAGGGCGTCACGATAGAGCGCAAGCATCGATGTCGGGTCCGCCTCTTCCCTATCGGCAGCGTAATCGGAAAACCATGCAGGCTGTGGCAGATGGGGCGCCACATCGGCGTCCGCCGGCGAAAACCCAAACGATCCGCCCTGCGCGGGATCGTCCGCCGCTATCCACGGCAGGGGCACACGACAGCCGTCGCGCCCCTTTTCGCGCTTCGGTCCGTGCGTATTGGTCGCAGTAGGGTCTTCGAGTGCAGCCCACGGGATATCAGCCACCTCAAAAAGGCCGAGCTCCTCACCCTGATACACGTATGCCGAGCCCGGAAGCGCCAGTTCAAGCAAAAGGGCCGCCCGCGCGCGGCGCTCGCCGAGTTCACGGTCCTCGTCATAAGACGACCCGTCGCGCAAGAGCCAGTCGAGCGCAATCTGGTGGTAGCGCGTCGCCTTGATTTGCGGCAGGGCATAGCGTGTCGCCACGCGCGGCACGTCGTGGTTGGAGAGTACCCAGGTCGAGGCGGAATCGGATTCGACGGCTGCCTTCAAGCCCTTCTCGATTGCAGTGTGCATGTCATCATAGGTCCAAGTGGCCTTGGCAAACTCAAAGTTGAATGTCTGGCCAAGCTCGCTGGGACGCGCGTAGAGATACTGGCGCTCGGGCAGCACCCACGCCTCGGCAACGGCGCTGCGCGGCGGATTATAGCGGTCGAACACGCGGCGCCACTCGCGATAGATCTCGTGGACCTCATTGCGGTCCCACAGCGGATGGGTGCCGTCGTCAACCATGTCATCGCCCTCGGCAAGATGCCACCGGTCGAGGTCATCGCGGTCGAGATCCTTGGCGAGACCCTGCGCCACATCAATGCGAAAGCCGTCGACGCCTCGATCGCTCCAAAACGCCAGGACGTCGCAAAAGAGCGCATGAACCTCGGGGCATGACCAGTCAAAGTCCGGCTGCTCGGGCGTAAACATGTGCAGATACCACTGACCGTCCGCAACACGCGTCCATGCGGGGCCGCCAAAGTTGGCATTCCAATTGGTGGGAGGCAGCTCGCCATGCTCGCCGCGACCATCGCGGAAGATATAACGGGCGCGCTCGGGCGATCCGGGGCCGGCGGCAAGAGCGGCTTTGAACCAGGGGTGCTGGTTGGATGAATGGTTGGGCACGATGTCGACGATGACCTTGATGCCGCGCGCGTGAGCCGCAGCGATCATGTCATCGAAGTCGTCAAGCGAGCCGAGACGTGGGTCGACATCGCAGTAGTCCGCCACATCATAGCCGCCATCGACAAGAGGCGATGGGTAAAACGGGCTCAGCCAGATGGCCTCGATACCCAGCCGCTCAAGATAGTCCATCTTCTGGGTAATGCCCGCGATATCGCCCAGACCCGAACCAGTCGAATCCTTAAACGAGCGCGGGTAGATCTGATAGATCGCGGCATCGGACATCCATGAGCGCGAAGAGGACTTTTCTGTGGCCATGGGGTGTGTCTCCCTTGCAACGTGGTTTTGCGAGATGCCCACGATGATACGCCCAAAGCTGACATCCGCGGAAAACAACGCCACAGCCACACCCCAAAACGCTCGCTCCCTCTCGAGTTCGAGCCCATGCGATGGATACGAAAAAGCCCGGCTACCGTAGTAGTCGGGCTGTTGCACTTGGAGCGGACAACGGGGCTCGAACCCGCGACCCCAACCTTGGCAAGGTTGTGCTCTACCAACTGAGCCATGTCCGCATATGTAAAACAAAACGGGCGCCGGAGCGCCCGGATGTTGCCTGGAGGCGAAGCCCGGATTCGAACCGGGGGTAAAGGCTTTGCAGGCCTCTGCCTTACCACTTGGCCACTTCGCCGAAAAAGGACCGCCTGAACGGTCCGGAAATGCAATGGAGCGGACAACGGGGCTCGAACCCGCGACCCCAACCTTGGCAAGGTTGTGCTCTACCAACTGAGCCATGTCCGCTTGCGGGTTATTAATTTACGCGAGTTATCCAAAAGACGCAAGTACTTTTTTCAAAAAAGTTGCTCAAAGCAAGTTCACGCAGGGAAATCATGTCAGCCCAAGGCGCTAAGCGCACGATTCCAATGCTGAGCTAAACAGCTTCACCATCCGAACGCGTGTGCCGGCACCATCCGCACGACGGGCAACCTCCACATTATCGACGAGCATGCGCATAAGTTTGATACCACGTCCGCGTTCCTCGGATGCCACCGGCTCGCTCGCCCCATCGATAGAATAGCCAGCGCCCCGATCAAGCACCTCGAGTACAACACGGTCCCCGTAGGCCTGAACTGTCAGGATGCAGCCGACACCACCCGCATGGTCATACGCGTTACCCAATGCCTCCCCCAGCGCCAATGCGACGTCATAACGTTCATCACGCCTCAGGGGAAGTGATTCGAGAAGCTCGGCCACACGGTGCCGATAATACGGGAGGTTCTCGATGCCTCGCTGCACTTCGATGCTCTTGCTCCATCGCGGCAGCTCTCCCACCGGAATGGCGGGAATCGATTCACGCGCCGAACCCGCAACATGAAGGATGTCGACAAGTCGGGCAATCTCCAAAAAGCGAATGACCTCATCGGAAGCGTTAACGAGCGAAAGCAGGCCCTCTCGCCTCATGAGCTCTCTGGCACGTGTAAGCAAAAACGCCAAACCCGTCGAGTCGATAAAGCCCACGGCTTGGCAATTGATGACAACACGACGCACGCCCCGGTCGATCAGATTATCCAACCGTGGGCGCAGCACGGACACCGAGGCGATGTCGACATCACCCGGCGGCGTCAAAACCGCTATGTCATTCCACTCATTCATACGACCATGGTTCCCCAAAAGAGCTCGCTCGATGCATACGTATCTGTAACTGCGAAGATTTTGCCCGTCAAGCGTCGCGGTCTACGATCGACCTCGTAGAAATTCAAGGGAAACCAGCGCGATGTCATCGTCCAGCGCCGACTCGGTAAAGCGATCAAGCTCGCCCAAGACCTTACCGCAGATTCCCGATACGCCCTCACCCGAGACAGAAAGCAGAAGGTCACGAAGGCGCTGCTCGCCAAAGAAAGCACCCGAGCGATCACGTGCTTCGATTGTTCCGTCGGTATACATAAATAGCATGTCACCAGGAGCGAACGTAAACACGCCTGTCTCGTACACCATGCTCTCAAAGGCACCGATCACGCCCGATTGGCACCCAAGGAGCTCCACTTCTCCCCCTCGGGTTTCTCCACCGCCAAGCGGCGTCGACGACGGTCTAATGACCATAGTGGGAGGATGTCCCGCAGAGCAATAGGTAGCGCGACCCGCTTTAAGATCAATCTTGGCGATAAACGCCGTCACGAACGTCTCGACCCTCGAAAAGCCCATGAGCATGCTATTGAGCGAGCGGGCCATACGGGCGGGCCCCGCACCCTCCCAGGCATAGGCCGTCAGCGCCGTCTTGACGAGCGCTGACATTGACGCCGCCTCGATTCCTTTGCCGGATACATCGCCCAAAATCATAACGGCGCAATCGTCGGGAAGACGGACGAGCGTATAAAAGTCGCCGCCGACCAACGCCGAATTCGTTGCCGAAAGGTATACCGAATCGGTCGCGATACCCGGAACGTCACCAAGCGAATTTCTCATGCCAATCTGGAGGGTCTGAGCGATATGGCGCTCCTCGCGCTTTTGAGATTCGCCCTCGTAGATCAGTTCAAAGTCATGCGCCAAGTGCACCAAGTAGTCATATTCAAGGTCATCAATCGGCTCTTGACTACCGTCACGAAGCAGCAGCGCGCGCGTCGTCGGGCCTTTCGCAACAGAAGCAGGAACGATCGCGTCGTTGCTGTGCTTGCCATCACCCTCAGAGCGCGGGCGCCCCGCCTCGATGCCGGTGTCGACGTAGAGACCCTGGCAAGGCAGACCATGCGCCCTAAGCCAGCCTCCCATAGGCATCGATTCGTCAACGCGAGTTATACGAACGTGTTTAAGGTCCTCGGCACTCGTACCGCCCAAAACAGATGCCTCAAAGCCATCAGGGCCAGCCCCCAGACGTGCCGCTGGCGCCGTCGTGGAAAAGAAAAGCTTCTCGGGGTCGTCCGGCAAAGCAACGCGACTGCCGCCTTCAAAATCTATGACGTAAGAGTCCAGACTGGCGTCATACTCAACAGGGCAAAAATGGCAGTTGAGCATATTGCAAATCTCGGACGATACCGCCTGGGTAGCCGCGGCGGAATCGTCTAGAAAGGTAAACAACTCATCACGTAAGACATTGAGCGAGCGGCCGAGCTCGGCCGTGCGACGAGAGCGAAGGCTCGATGCCATGCCGACCAGCTGGATAGACAGGTAATCGCAAATGACCTCGAGTACATTAACGTCATAGGCGAGCGGTGCCTGAGGGCGCTTCCAACCAACTTCCAGCACGCCAAGGATCTGCGTACCGTAAAAAACGGGAAGACAGATCTCGCTGCGGTACGGAGGCATATCCTGCACGCGCAACAGGTGCTTAGAACGATTGTCCAGGTCCATGAACATACCGGAGGCAGCCCTATCACCCTCAAGGTCCTGTTGAATCGACAAGCGACAGGCACGCGACTCGCGAAGAACATACGTCGGGATGCCCGCGCCATACGGCATAAACTCGGGCAGGTAGCTGTCATGCAGCTCCTTGGAAACACCGCGAAGCTTAAAACCGCCGCTCTCAGAAAAATAGATGGCAGCACCCGAGGCGTCGAGGGTTCCTACAAGCTGGTTCAAAACGGTATCAAGCAAACTAGGCAGCTCATCGGAGCCCACCGTGCTCATAATGACCGAGAGCGTGCCAGAGAGACGCTTATTTGCCACTCTAAGCTCCGATAACGCACGCTTGAGTTGACGATCATGAGAATACTGTTCCTCGATACTGTGAAGTGCAACCAGGACACGTGGCGCGCGGCGCCCAAAGATGCGTGGAGGCGTTACGGAGCCTGCACGAACCAAGACGGGAATAAAGGAGCCGTCGCTCAGCTTGAGCATCAGTTCGCTCTCGGAGCCATCAGTTTCAAATGGCAGACGATGTTCTGTCGCACGTTCAAAAGCGGATGAGTACAGAACGTCTTTAACATCTCCACCGATGACGTCGGCGCGTTCCTCACATATCAAACCAAGTAAGCGATTATTCACATGCAGAATGGTTCCGTCGAGCTCGCAGATGATGACAGCATCGCTCGTGATCTCGACTAGTTGGGCAACGTCTGCCCACTCGTTGCGTTCAAGCGTTTCCATCGTGGACCCCACCGTCTATCGGTAACAAAAAAGCCTCCGAAGAGGCTTCTCAAATGCGATGGTGTCGGAGGCGGGACTTGAACCCGCATGACCAAAAAGCGGTCACTAGCACCTCAAGCTAGCGCGTCTGCCAATTCCGCCACTCCGACATGCTATGTTGTTGATTTGCGGCTCGTTTTGTTGGACCCGCGCTTTCAACGAGGAAGATAATAACCTATGATTCGAGAACTGTGCAAGCACTTTTTTCAAAAAAATCATATTTTTTTACAGACTCTTTTCATAGCACGTAGACGGACCTGTTCGGGCCGGAATGAGGTCGCTTTCCAACGCGTCCTCGGGCATGCGGCATTATTTTGATCTGCGCTTCGCGCTACAAAATAATGCCGCCCCCTGCGGAATGCGTTGGAAAGCGACCTCATTCCTGCCCTAGGGACACATGCTTCAGGCACAGTTCTCAAACATGTTCTGGGGCTGATATAAATTTAGTGGCTCGGCCTTGCCGAGCCCTTATATAAAGAGGCCGGAGCTAAAGCTC
>URNU01000093.1 GCA_900549275.1 uncultured Collinsella sp.
GGCGCCATGCCCTACAACTGGACGCTGCCCGTGGCCGAGCGCGTCAAGGCCCTGGTCTCCGTGCCGGTGGCAACCGTGGGCCGTGTTGTCTCGGTCGAGGCCGGCGAGAAGATTCTGGAAGACGGCGCGGCCGACATCATCGCCTATGGCCGCTCGCTCATGTGCGACCCCGACATTGCGCTGAAGGCCGCCACGGGCGAGCCCATCCGCGAGTGCCTCAACTGCAACAAGGGCTGCGTCGACGCGATTCAAAACCGCAAGTACATCTCGTGCGTGCTCAATGCCGAGAACGGCGACGAGGCGACCATCGCCATCAAGCCGGGCGAGGGCGACAAGAAGATCGCCGTGGTGGGCGGCGGTATCGCTGGCCTGGAGGCCGCACGCGTGGCGGCCAAGCGCGGCTACGATGTGACCGTCTACGAGGCGAGCGATCATCTGGGTGGCCAGATCGTGCTGGCGGCAGCACCCCCGCGCAAGGACGAGATCATGCGCTCCGTCGAGTATTACGAGAAGATTCTGCCCGGCCTGGGCGTGAAGGTTGAGCTCAACCATGCCGCTACCGCTGAGGACCTCAACGCCGCCGACGCCGCGATTGTGGCTGTGGGCGCGCACGACGTGGTCATCCCCGTTCCGGGTGCCGATTCGGAGAAGGTCGTCTCGAGCTGGGACGTGCTGGCCGGCAAGGTGGAGCTTACGGGCCGCGTCGCCGTCATTGGCGGTGGCCTGGTGGGCACCGAGACTGCCGAGTACCTGCTGCAGCACGGCTGCGAGGTAGCGATCGTGGAGATGCTCGACAAGATTGCCGCGGGCGAGTCCGAGACCATTCTGCCGCTGATTATGAGTGACTTTGCAGAGCACAACGTGGAACAGCACGTGAAGACCCGCCTGACCGCCATTACCGACGAGGGCGTGGAGGCCGTGCGCACTGCCGAGGACGGCGCCGAGGAGCCGGTGAAGATCGCCTGCGATTACGTGGTGATGGCCGTGGGCTCCAAGGCCAACGCGTTTGACCTGGACGGTGTGACGGTGCCCGTGACCTGCGTGGGAGACTGCTCGGGCGAGCGTACCGCCGACATTGCGAGCGCCATTCGCACGGCATATCACGCGGCCAACGAGCTGTAGTTAACTTCGCGGCCAGGCGGGGCGGTAGCACGGATCCGCCTCGCCCGACTGCGTCCCAGCATACACAGACCATCGATTGGGGTGGGGCTTGCAAGAACGGCAGGCCCCACCCCGGTTTTTGTGCGAGGGGGCAGGCGAGCTTGCACCGTGTCTTTGGCATATGGGCGAGGCTGCTATTCGTAATCTTTAAGACATCATTAAGGCTTGCGCTGTGGAGCAAACCGCAGGTCAATGCTATTCTTTAACCTTATCGTATGGTGTTGTATTCTGCCTGAATTCTCTACCTGCGAACAACGGATAAACGCGACCAAGCGGAAAAGGATGGCAAGCCCGCAAGCAGGGCAAACGTAAGCGATGAGTGGCATGGACCGACATAGCGAGCTCCAGCAGCACAAGACGGCGGCCGAGTACCGTCAAGCTGCCGACGAGCACGTGCGGACCCTCAAGGATTTCTGGAAGGATTTCCTGGTGAGTGGTCTGTTTGTGCTGGCTGCCATTGTTGCCATCTTTGCATGCCTGGCCTGGTTTGCCGCGAACAATCGAGTGAGCGCCACGGGGAGTACGATCGGGGCGAAGGCGGATCGGTACACGCTGACCGCCGCGGGCGAGGGTGAGTCCGGCGCACACGTGGGCTATTACGAGCGCTCCGAGCGCACGCCCGAGGAAAAGCCTGCCATCGATGGCCTGGATACGACCGACGCCATGACGGTAACGCTCGGCTCCAACCTGAACAACGAGACCGCGGGCTCTCTGTACCCGGGTGCTCGCGGCAAGATTACATTTACGGTGAAGCCGCTGGTGAGTGACCTGGACGGGGTCACGATCAATCTGTCGCGCTTGCTTAAGGTCACGAACATTGTTGGCGTTGTTGGGGACGGGGGAACGCTGGCGCCCGAGGCCGAGGTGCTCCTTGGCTTGATCAAAGGCCACTTGCTGTTCTTTACGAGTTGCGAGAACGGGTATTACTCGAATCGTGTGACGAACAGCCAAATCACGATTCAAAAGAAAGAATTTTGTAAAGACGGGAATGTGGCCAATCCAACGAACCAGCCTGTTCCCGTCACGCTGTACTGGGTATGGCCGGAGTACTTTCAGAACTTCGTCCTTACCGGCAACACGAATTACTACAAGAATCTGTTTGCGGCGGCGGGCGACGCAAAGTCTGACTACGGCGCTCTGCAGGCGGACATGAACGAGCATAAAGCGAACTACTTCTATGGCGCGGCAAACGGCACAAGTGCTGTCAACGCCCCCGTGGTTTCGTCTAGCATGTCCTTCAGCGACACCGCTATCTGCTCGGCGCTGTACAACAATGCCGACGAGCAGATTGGCAATAAGGTCGAATACATCCAACTTAGAATTAGCGCTCAGGAGGGCGTGAGCTCATGAGCACCATGCAAACGCGCCTCGGCGATGCCCGCAATTGGATAGAAAAGCACCGCGCACAGGCCCTTGCGGTCCTGATATTGCTGGCGGCAATCGTTCTTATCATCGGCTTGTCGCTCTCGTGGTTTGTGGGCAGCAAAAGTCTGTCCACGGTGGGCAAGATTCAAACGCCCGCGCAGCTCAAGATCATGGGTCCCAACCAGACGAGCATCGAGCCCATCGAGATTTCGTATGACGAGTCGCGCGGTGATGTGAAAAACTCCAACGGTACCGTGACCGTTCGTCGCGCGTTTTGTGTGCAGAGCGACAATGACAACGATCCCGCTGCCGGCGGTCAAGCGTTTGAGCTGCAGATTGCCAACACAACGAATATCACGGGGCTGACGATCAACGTGTATCACGTGACGGTCAACGAATCGTCGGCAACGAAGGGAGATGTGGTCGGCCTCGACGGGCTCAACCGCACCTACTCATGGAGCAAGAAGAGCAGCACCCCGATTGAGTTCACTTTTATCAACTCCGCGGACGGGACAAGTGCGTTGGCTAAAGAGCTTGAGGCAAACGACCCGACGTACGGCTCGTACATGAATGTCCAGAAAAACGCGCGCCCGCTCTACCGGTATCACGAGTTCACAAAGAGTCAGCTCGACGGTTACAGCGATAAGAACAAAAGGGCCAACGCCGCCACGAACTTCATCATCGAGTGCACGTGGAATCCGGGCGTTGTGACCGTAAACGGAAAGACAGTCTCAAACGTCAAAGAGACCGACATGGTCTACCTAATCGCTCGCGGCACGAGCGGCAACTAATAGCAGGAAGGGAGGGGCGCCAGATGAGGAAAGACAAGAACGCACAAAATGAAATCGCAAGGCCTGCCGGCAAGCACTTTGCACAGGTTGACGATCATGCGGCGAAGTCTGCCTTGGCGGAGTCTGCTGCCCCTAATTCCAAAGTGCGCAAACGCCTGTGGGCAGTTGCGGTGCTGCTGTGCGCCGTCGCGATTGCGACGGGAACCTACCTTACCTACACGGCCTTTTTGGCGGGTGACTTTCTTAAGTCGGTTGCTGTTTCGGGCGCGTCACAGGCGCTGTTTGCCTCGGACATGCTTACGGGCTACACGAATGATACGCTGAATGACGAGGGGATTGCCGTCCGAAGCGTCATTGCCGACACGAGTGGGGAAAACTGCTCTTTTACCTTTCGCATTTACAACCATCTGCTGGGCGACAAGAACAAGGTCAACGACAAGGACGTTAACGCGACGCTGAGCGTGACGGCGACGGGTACGACGAAAGCATGGAGCATAAGCGGTGAGCCTGCGCTGACGGCGAACGGCACGGTCGGCCTTTCCTTCCCCGCCAACAAGGCAACCATGTATACCTATAAGGTTATGTTTTCCAAGGCAGACCTCAACAAAGCATCCTTCACCGTTAAGGCCCAGGTCGGCTCCAATAGCCCTGGCACCAACCTTAAATGGCTCGCCGCCAAGATTGCGCCTTCCGAGCGTGCAGAGGTAACGGCTTCGGGCGTTTCGGGCGAGTGGGTCGATAAGAACTCGGATACCGATAAGAACTTGGGCATCAACGCTTTTGATGCCTACAACTATCGCGTGACGGTTACGGGTGCTACGACCAAGGTGAAGCTCACGTGGGGGGACGGGGTCGAGCTCGATCCGTTCTTTGAGGCGAATCACAAGAACGGTAATGGGCAAGCAGCCGTCAGCGGCAACTCGATCACATACGATGCATCTCCTGGCTCGGAAATCATCACCTTTTACCGGAAGGGTGATTCGAAGCCGACCAGCTGGGAAGCCATTGGCGTTTCGTGTTTGGCCGCGCAGAACTAGCCGAAGCAAGCCGCAAGCATAGATTTTGAGACCCCACGCGGGGCATGAGATAGAACGAGGTAGGACTAGATGAGAACGGCAAAGCGCATAACAACCGCATGCCTGACTGCGATCATGATTTTCCAGGCGCTCGCGCCCTCCACAGAGGTGTTCGCGCAAGAGCTCGACGCCGTTATGGAGGCATCCGTCTCCGCCGCGCGCGCCGCGGGCAACACGGCGCGCTCCGTACAGGATGCTGTGGCCACCGCGCTGCAAGATGCTGACCAGGCTACATCTGATGATGTCGCAACGACTCCGGGCGCCGACGCTGGCGCTACCGAGGGCGGCGACGGTTCTACCAACGCTGGCGAATCGCAGGACTCCACGACCGATGGAACCACCAGCGGCGATGCTCCAGCGGAGGGCGACGCGTCCCAAGACGATGCGGCTGCCGATGAGGGTGCTGCTGACGAAGAACAAGCGGATGACGCGGACGCGGATGCCGCTGATCAGGCAAACACCGACCCCACCATCACTACTGTCGAGGCTCTCAGGCACCAGTTGGGTGACGGCGATGTCATCACTGACGACTCGGGCGCCGTCACGGCCATTACCTTTGAGTCCGACGCCGACCTTATCGCCATCTCCAACACCGACCCCGCTATCTACCAGAACGCGAACATCTCCAAAGGTGGCTCGACCGGCATCGACTTCGACGTGTGCGGTGCGGAGATCGTGGACGGCCTGGGTAGCCTCACGTTCCAAGGCTTCGGCAGCGATGCCTACCCTTTCAAAGGCGCGCTCAACCTCGGCGACAGGACCCTGACCGTCAACAAGACGCTCTTCAACAACATTGAGCTCAGCGACGCCAACAGCACCGTAAAGCTCACCTGGAAGGGTGCCGATGCCCAGCCCATCGTGGCCGCAAAGGTCACGGGCGCGGACAAGACGCTTGCTGCCACCGTTACCGTGGGCACGCCCAAGAGCGATACCGAAAAGGACATCTGCAAGCTCACCTCGCCGCTTGTGGGCGAGGTCACGGGCGCGCTCACGCTTAACGCAACCTACGTGACAAGCGCGAACAGCCCTCTGGCAGTCGATATGCAATCGAGCGCAGGCAACATGGGCTTGCTTGT
The DNA here is from genome assembly GCA_900549275.1 of uncultured Collinsella sp. Classification (GTDB taxonomy): domain Bacteria; phylum Actinomycetota; class Coriobacteriia; order Coriobacteriales; family Coriobacteriaceae; genus Collinsella. Next base: position 5,470 of record URNU01000093.1, read on the forward strand.
GAACACCCTTGCCGAAAAAGCATCGCTTACGCTTGCGGGCCTCGCCCTGCCGGACAACCTCGACGGTACGCCCACCATCAACGCGACAGCCGATGGCGCCAACGCAGGAGGCCTTATCGGCGAGGCGCAGGAGGGTGCCACCGTCGCCCTACCAACTGGCATCGATGTCTCGGCGCTGAGCGTCGCAGGTAAAAACGCGGCGGGCGGTCTTATCGGCAAGGCGACTAAGCTCACGCTCACCGTGGGCAAGGATAACAGCGGAAAAGACGCCTCGGGCAAGGCCATTGCCATCAAGCCCGCGCATGCGGTTGGATCGTCATCTGCCGGGACGTATGCAGGCGGCCTTATCGGCGACGCCTCGTTTGCCGGCGCATTCACCATCAACAGCGGCATCTTCGACTTTGGCAGGGGCGTGGAGCTCAGCGTGTCCGACACGAGTGCTGCCCCTTCTGCCGGCGGACTGTTCGGCGTGCTCGACATATCGAACGGCGACGTGGTCGTCAATGGCGGTTCGTATACAAGCACGCTGCAAAACGGCAAGGACGACAACAGGCACGGCAACTACGGCGGCTTGGTGGGCAAGCTGTGGGGCCAGAAAAGCGGTGATGCACTGCATGCCTTTACTGTGCAGGGTGATACTGCGGTGTCGTTCGGCGTGGGCTCCAACGGCAAACTCACCTACGCAGGCGGCCTAGTAGGCTA
>URNU01000094.1 GCA_900549275.1 uncultured Collinsella sp.
GTGCGCATTTGCTCGGGCAAGTTCGAGCGCGGCATGGACGCCTTCCACGTGCAGGGCAACCGCAAGCTCAAGCTTGCCACGGGCACGTCGATGATGGCCGATGACCGCGCGATTGTTGACGAGGCGTACGCGGGCGATATCGTGGGCCTGTTCGATCCGGGTATCTTTAGCATCGGCGATACCGTGTGCTCCGGCAAGCGCCACGTGCAGTATCCGCAGATCCCGACGTTTGCCCCCGAGATGTTCGCTCGCATTACGCAGGTTGACACGCTCAAGCGCAAGCAGTTTGTCAAGGGCATGGAGGAGCTTGCCCAGGAGGGCGCCATCCAGATCTTTCGCGAGCTGGGTGCCGGCATGGAGAGCGTCATCGTGGGCGTGGTCGGCGTGCTGCAGTTTGAGGTACTCGAGCGCCGCCTCAAGGCCGAGTACCGTGTTGAGGTTCGTCGCCAGCCGCTGCCCTATACGGACATCCGCTGGATCCAGAACGACCCCGACACCATCGATATCCCGGGCCTTTCGCTCACGCGCGACACGCTGCGCGTCGAGGACATGCGCGGCGGCAAGCTGCTGCTGTTCACGAGCCCTTGGAACGTGGATTGGGCAACCGACCACAACCCCGACCTTATCCTGTCGGAGTTTGGCAACGTGGCCTTTTAACGCATCGGCGCGGTGGCCCTGCGGGGCTGCCGCGCCGGTTGCTTGCCTGATGCCGTGTGAGCGGCTATCATACCCACCGTCGTCTCAAGACCGGGGCGTCCGAGCAGTTCGGGTCCGATATCCTGCTCGTTAAACCTAAAACCAAAGGAGTACATAATGATCAAGAAGGTCATGGAGGACTACAAGGTCCTGTTGCGGAGCATTCCCGCGGCAACGGTTTCGCTGTTTTTCGTGAGCGTCATCATGATGAACCTGCTGGCCAACAAAGAGCTTATCAGCTTGCCGTATCTGGCACTCGATTGCGGCTTTGTGGTGAGCTGGGTTTCGTTTTTGTGTCAGGACATGATTTGCAAGCGCTTTGGCGCCAAGGCATCCATCAAAATCTCTATCCTCGCACTGGCGGTCAACCTCGCCGTGAGCCTGTGCTTTTGGGCCTGCTCGCTCACACCCGGCATGTGGGGCGCCTACTACGACACGGGCATGATCGAGGTCAACACCGCCCTTAACGCCACCATCGGCGGCACCTGGTACGTGGTGCTGGGCTCTTCGCTGGCAATGCTCGTTTCTGCCGTGGTTAACTCCACGCTCAACCAGTCGCTCGGCCGTATGCTCAAGAAGAACAACTTCGCGAGCTTTGCCTTCCGCTCCTATGTGTCTACGGGCGTTGGCCAGTTTATCGACAACCTGGTCTTTGCCATTGTGGTAAGCCACACGTTCTTTGGCTGGACGTGGGTACAGGTCCTTATGTGCTCGCTGACCGGCGCTGTTGCCGAGCTGCTGTGCGAGGTCTTCCTGAGCCCCGTGGGCTACAAGGTCGTGCGTGGCTGGGAGCGTGAGAATGTGGGCGCCGAGTACCTCGAGCGCCACGCAACCGCCTAAGGAGCAAGTATGCGGGTTTTGATCACGGGCACTTCGGGCGGTATCGGAGCCGCGTGCGTGCAGCGCTTTTTGGACGAGGGCCACGAGGTCGTGGGCTTTGATCTGCTGCCGGCGGCGATCAAACACGAGCGCTACCGCCATCTGATCGTTGATGTCCGCGAGCCGGACTCGTTTCCAGGCGACCTTGAGCCTCAGGTAATCGTGAACGTTGCCGGTACGCAGGATTCGGCCGACGACATCGCTGCCAACCTGTGTGGCACCATCAACGTGACCGAGCGTTACGCCTTTGTGGGGGAGGGGCTTGCCGCCAGGCCGGCGCCGGCTATCAAATCCGTGGTCAATGTGGGGTCGGCGAGCGGGCATACGGGATCGGAGTTTCCCGCCTATGCCGCCAGCAAGGGTGGCGTTATCGCCTACACCAAGAACCTTGCAAACCGTCTGGCGCCGCAGGCCATTGCCAACAGTGTGGACCCGGGTGGCGTTATCACGCCGCTCAACCGTTGTGTGATGGAAGACGAACACCTGTGGAGCCAGATTATGGAGCTCACGCCGCTTAAGCGCTGGGCCACTGCCCAAGAGATCGCCGAGTGGGTCTACTTTGTGGGCGTGACTAACCGGTTTATGACCGGGCAGAGTCTGTTGATCGATGGCGGCGAGGCCGGCCGCACACAATTTATTTGGCCCGAATAGGAAACGCGCCCGATGGGAAGCCTTCGGGCGCGTTTTTGATGTATCGATTTTTAGCTGAGGCAAGTCCAGTTGACGGGGGTCGAGCCGTGTTGTTCGAGTAGCCGATTGGCTGCCGAGAAGGGACGCGATCCCATAAAAGCAGGGAGTTCTGCCGTGGCGCGGTTGGCCGAAAGCGGCGAGGGGTGCGTGGAGGCCAGGCAGAACTTGTCGGTTGCCTTGCCCGCGCCGATCGCGGCGAGCTTGCCTTCGACCATCTGCTGGGCAAAGCGGCCCCATGCCAAAAAGACTACCGGCTGGGGCAGCTGACAGCAGCGTTCGATAACATAGTCAGTCAGGGTGCTCCAGCCCAGCTTGGCGTGCGAGTTCGCGGCATGCTCGCGCACGGTGAGCGTGGTGTTGAGGAGCAGGACGCCCTGTTGTGCCCATGGGGTTAGGTCTCCCGTGGCGGGAATGGGGCAACCCAGATCGGCTTTGAGTTCCTTATAGATGTTGCGCAGACTCGGCGGCAACTTGGTTTGCGTCGTGGGGACCGAGAACGACAGCCCCATGGCCTGGTTGGGCCCGTGATAGGGGTCCTGACCCAAGATGACAACCTTGACCTGGTCGGCCGGCGTGTAGGCGAGGGCATTGAGGATGTCGTCTTGTGCCGGGTAGATAGTCTGCTCGGCACGCAAAAGGGCGATGCGCTCGAGCAGCTGGTTCGTAGTGTCACGTACCGGCTGCGGTGCATCGCCCAACCAAGTTGCTATGTTGCGGTTGCGAGTTGCGGTGTCCATGGGGCTCCTTTATGGCAGATGCTCTGTTGGTATCTATTGTAAAGGCGCACCGGAGACCTTTATGCCGCGGCTGCATAAGGAGTGGGGACTACGAGACGCGCTCGGGCGCTCCTGCCATACGAGCCTGTCCATGCGCGCGAAGGCGCGGAAGCTCGACGGTTGCCACCATGACGCCGGTGAGGATGAGAGCGGCGCCAAAGAAGGCGATGGGGCTCAGGACCTCGCCGACCAGGAAGAACGAGAAGACGGCGGAGCAGACTGGCTCGAGCGAGAAGGCGAAGCCGGTGGTCTCGGCGGGCACGTGGGGCTGCACGAGTGTTTGGGTGATAAAGCCATAGGCAGAGCAGATGAGTGCGAGTGCGACGACAACGATGATCTCGCTCGGCGTGCCGGGAAGCGTGAAACCGCCAAAGGTGAATGCGGCGATACCCGAGAACAAGCCTCCGAAGCCCAACTGCCAAACGCCCAGAGCCAGCGGGTCGACATCTTCGACAAAGCGCTTCGCCACAATGATATGGCCGGCATAGACAAAAGCGGAGAGCAGCATGATGAGCGCGCCCGGGTTCAGGCTGGTGAAGTCGGCGCCCGAGAGCAGCAACATACCGCAGGTGACGATGGTAGTGCCGACGAGCACTTTGCGTTCGGGGGCGCGGCGCAGCAAGGCGGCGTTGGCAAACGGCACGATCACGACCGTCAGGCTCTGCAAAAAGCCGGCAGTGGAGGCAGAAGTGAGGCTAGAGCCCAAGCACATGCAGGTGAGCTCGGTTGCCATAATGGCGCCGATGATGGCGGCGCGGACCATAAGGTCGCGGTTGATGCGCAACGCGTGCTTGTGGAAGAGCAGCAGGCAGACCACAAAGGCGATAATGCAACGCAGCGCAACGATGCTCGTGGCGTTCATGCTGTCCATGCCGATCTTCATGAGAGGGTACGAAAAGCCCCATGCGACGGGAACGGAAAATGAGAGCGCGATTGCTTTTTTGCGATCCATGGGACTCCTTTTGTTACAGAACGGTTTCGCAAAAAGGATTCTGCTCCCAGATGTGGATGTAGTAAAGCGAATGTATCTTCAGTATGATTAAGAAATACTAATGTTGGCAGAAAAAGCCCTGGCAAAACGTTTTACAGCTACATCGATGTGGAGGCACGATGGCATCGCGGTATCAGATTGTTTGTATGGTGGTCGATTGCGGCAGCCTGAAACGTGCGGCGGACGAGCTGGGCTATACGCAAAGTGCGGTGAGCCAGGCCGTCAAGGCGCTCGAGCGCGAGCTGGGCACCACGATTATCGAGCGCGGCAAGCAGGGTGTGTCGCTTACGCGCGACGGCAAGCAGTACCTGCCGTATTTGCGCCAAATCGTAACTGCCGAGGCCGAGCTCGAGGGCAAGCGCCAGGAGCTGCTGGGGCTCTCTTCGACTGATATTCGTATCGCGACGTTTACCAACGTGAGTCGAACCGTGTTGCCACGTGTGATCCGCGACTTTGGGGCCCTGCATCCGGGCGTGCACTTTACCCTCAAGCAGGGCGATTACACGCGCAACGCTCAATGGGTGCACGATGGCGTGGTTGATTTTTGTTTTACGGCACGCGGATTTACCGCTGGGCTCGAGAAGCGCGTCGTCTATCACGACGAGTTGGTGGCATTGTTGCCGGCCGCGCATCCGCTGACGGCAAGGGAAAAGGTGACACTCGCCGACCTGGCGTCCGAGCCGTTTGTGCTGCTGGATGAGGGCGAACAGAGTCTGGTGCTCGATGCATTCGCAGCGCATGGGCTGTCGCCGCACGTGACGAGTGAGGTGACCGACGACTACACCATCATGGCGATGGTGGAGGAGGGCCTAGGCGTGAGCATGCTCTACCGTCGTACTGTGGAGGGCATGCGAGCCGATATTCGTGTGCGGCCCATCGTGCATGCCCCCTCGCGCGACGTGGTGGCCGCCTGGCGCAGCTGGGACACCATGCCCATCGCCACGAGGCACTTTATCGACTATATGAGCTCGCATATTGTCAATTAATGACTGGCGTGGCGTTGAGTGCGGTGTTTAGCGGGTTGTCGCTTTGGCTTGGGTGGCGCGATAGGTGCGTGCCGGGTGGCAGAGTAGTACCGCCACGACCATAAAGAATGCCGTGGTGCCCAGGCTGATGGGGTAGACCATCATGATGTTCGCAAAGGTGCGGAAGTGCGGGAACACGCAGAACATCCAATAGAAGCGGATGCCGCAGACGCAGATCATGGTGATGAGGGCGGGCGTGAGCGAGATACCAAAGCCGCGCAGGTAGCCTGACATGTTTTCGTAGAACATGCTAAAGGCGTACGCCGGGAAGATCGAACATACGCGGATATAGCCGATTGAGACGATGTTGGGATCGCTGTTGAACAGCGACAAGATCTCGCGCCCCAGGCCGACAATGACGACAATCGTGGTGAGCGCGACGATACCGCCTTCGACCAGGCAGACTTTGAGCGTTTTGGTGCAGCGGTCGATCTGGCGGGCACCGTGGTTTTGTCCCACAAAGGTGGTGCAAGCCTGGCTAAAGCTGTTGAGCAGGTTGTAGCACACGTACTCCAGGCTCATGGCGGCGCTCGATGCCGCCATGACCTCGGTGCCCAAGCTGTTGATGGCGGATTGGATGATGATATTGGCGACGGCAAAGACAGCGCTTTGGATGCCGGCGGGCAGGCCGATCTTGACGATGCGCTTGAGGGCGATGGGGTCGATAGCCAGGTCGCGCGGGGTGACGCGGACGACGGAATCGGTCTTGAGCAGGCGGATAAAGAGCGTAGCGGCGCTGACGGTGTAGGCAATGGCGGTGGCGATGGCGACGCCCGCGACGCCCCAGTGGAGTATGGGGACAAAGATGAGGTCCAGGCCAATGTTGAGGACGGTGGACACGGCAAGCGCCTGCAGCGGCATGCGGGTGATGCCGACGGAGCGGAAGATCGCGGCCTCAAAGTTGTAGAGCAAGATCGAGGGCATGCTCAGCAAAAAGACGCGCAGGTAGAGCGAAGCGAGCGGCATGGTCTCGGCGGGAACGTTGAGCGCGGCGAGCATGGGCTCGGCAAAGATCTCGCCCAGAGCGATGACGACAAAGCCCACGAGTGCCATTAAAATCGAGGTATGGACGGCGCGTTTGACCATGTTCTGATCGTTGCG
>URNU01000095.1 GCA_900549275.1 uncultured Collinsella sp.
ATTCGATCCCATTCAAGAGGATTGCCATCGCCTCGTTCTTGAGGCCTTGCGCCGCGACAATATCCCGCTCACCGACGGTGCCGCCGTAGAGCGTCTGATGGAACAATTCACCCGCAACCCCGCGCCGCTCATCGTGCACGACCGCGACCGCGCCGGGCACCTCATTGCCAAGGTGGTCGAGGCTGTCGACTACCGCATTCCCTTTATCCCTGACGATACCCAGGCAGAGCAAGAAGAGGCCGCTGCCGAGAACATGCTTCGCGAGGCAGCCGCGCTCGACCCCACCAACTGGGATGCCCAGCGCATGCTGACCGCCCTCACCGCCAACTCCAACGAGGAATACGTACAGTACCTGGTGTCCAAGTGCGATGAGGTCGAGCACGACCTAGCGCTCAAAATCGCCTCGGCGCAGGACCCCTACGAGTGCGAAGCCGCAGGCGACCTTACGCGCCGCCCCTATCTGCGCTGGCTTGCCGCCCTTGCGTCGCGCGCCCTCATTAGCGGTCGCTATCGCATGTCGCTCGAAGCTGCAAACTGCAGCCTCGACTTTGCCCCCAACGATCCGGCCGGCGTCCGCCACACCGCGATGCTCGCCATGGCAAAGCTCGAATACCCCGCCGAGGAGCTCAAGCGCTTTCGCTCTGCCCACTCCGTCCCCTATCTCGCCAACACGCCGCTACGCCGTCGTCCCAAGGACGCGGAGCGTGACTTGGACCCGTGGACGCTCATCGCGCTGATGAGCGCTGCCTGGCGCGAGCTGGATTACGAGGGCGCCGAACACTACTTGCGCATCCTTGCACGCTCGTGCCCGCACGCAGCCGAGGCACTCTACTTCCAAACCGAGTTTCCCGATGGCGTCTATGCCCGCGTCAACGTAGGCGTGGGCTCCACCGACGAGCTTGTCCTTGCGCTGTCCGAGGCGACGCCGGTGCTGCAGGAGGGCCTGGGCGCCCCCGACAACGCCAGCTTTGCCGCCTGGGTCGCCACCAACGACATCGTGCGTTCCCAGATCGACGAGCGCATCCTGCGCGCGGCCGAGCAGGGGCTTCCATTTAAGGGAGGAGACCTCTAATGGATCCGAGCGTCTACATCCCCGCCTACCTGGAGCGCACCTATCTGGCGTCGCACCCCGAGCTCACCGATGCAGCACGCGAGCTTGTCCATAACGACGTGAACGTCAACCCTCATAAGTATGCGCAGTCCGAGCATGCCCAGGCGCTGCTGTCCTATGCCGGTGTTCATCGCCACCTGCTCGACGAGCTCCATCGCATCGAGGACATGGGCAGCGACGAGGAGTTTGAGCAGACGCGCAACCGCCTGTTCGACGATATGCGCGATGAGCTGCTCAAGATCGTCCGCATCGATGCGCATGTCCTCGATGCCCAGCTGCTCGCCATCATTTTGGCGGACACGCCCGTCGACGCCTGCCTGGGCGACCTGATGAAGCTCGAGGCGACCACGGCCGATTACCTGCAGCAAAGCGTGCCCGGGTTCGACATGGAAGCCCCGCACTACTGGGCCAATAATGTTTTGGCCGATGGTGTCACCGCAGCAGACCTTACCGTGAGCGAGCCGGCTCTTATCGGGTGGCTTCATACGCTCGAGGCCATCTCGCAGTTGTGCATGGCGAGCGCCCGCTACCGCGCTGCCGCCAACTACGCCCGCCGCGTCCTTAAGGCGGAAGGCTACCCCACCCGAGCCGCAGGCACCGTGTTGCTCGCCCTCGCTCGCCTGGAAGACCAGGACGGCTTTTTTGCCCTGGCCCACCAGCTCGAGGAAGAGATCGGGGCTGACGCGCTCGAGAACTCTCCTTGGTATCTGCTCGCCCGCACGATTCTGCTGTTCAAAACAAACAAGATGCGCCCGGCGACACGCGCGCTGCGTGAGTTTGCCAACCGTTGCGAGGGCGGTGCGTTCTTCTTACTGAACCCCATGTACCAGACACCGTACCTTCCCTGCCGACCCGAGCCGCGCGACCCCTGGGACCTCTCGCACCAGGCCGTTTGGGAAGCGGACGGCATTATCTCGGACACCCCCGACTTTGCCCCCTGGGCCAATGCCTGCGAAGACGTTTCGCAGCTTGCCCAGGAATTTGCGCGCCGCTACGGTTTTTAGTGACGCACTCGACCCGACCATGTCATCTATGTTAGGAACGGCTTCATGAACCTCCGCTCATCTCTTGCCTGCACCTCGAGCGATATCGCCCGCTGGGGGCTGCGCTCCGTCCTTAAACGCCAGGGCGGCGTACTCCCCGGCCGCATCGCCATGAAGATCGACCCCGAGTTGCTGAGCGACCTCGCTGGCCTTGTCGACCGCAGCGTGGTGATTACGGGTACTAATGGCAAGACCACCACTTCCAACCTCATCGCCGACGCCGTTGCTGCCAGCGGTGCTGCCGTGGTGTGCAACCGTGCCGGCAACAATATGGAGCCGGGCGTGGTGGGCGCACTGCTCGAGGCGCGCAGCGGCCTCAAGCGAGCCGGCGGCAAGCGCGTGGGCGTTTTTGAATGCGATGAGCTCTACACCGTGCGCGTCCTGCCCAAGCTCAAGCCGACGTACTTCGTGCTGCTCAACCTGTTCCGTGACCAGCTGGATCGCTATGGCGAGATCGATCACACCCAGGAGGTCATCGCCCACGCGTTGGAGCTTTCGCCGGCAACGACGCTCATCTACAACGCCGACGATCCGCTGTGCGCCTCGATCGCCGCACGCGTCCCCAACACGAACATCGCCTTTGGCATCGACGGTGCCACGGGCACCGAATCCGATCGCATTAGCGACTCGCGTTTTTGCTCGCAGTGCAACGCGCCGTTGGAGTACGACTATGTGCAGTACGGCCAGCTCGGCGCCTATCATTGTCCTTCGTGCGGTTGGGCTCGCCCCGCGCTGCTCCGTCGCGTGACGGACATTGAGCTCACCTGCGACGGCTACGGCTTTGAACTGAACTTTGGACCCGATACCGACGCGCCCGCAACGCACATCGCCACGCGCTATAACGGTCTGTACATGGTCTACAACGTTGCCGCCGCCTTCTTTGCGGCGCGCGAGCTAGGCGTGGACGCAGCTCACCTGCAGCCCACGCTCGATGCCTACGTCCCCGCCGGCGGACGCATGGGCCGCTGGGAGATCGCCGGCCGTACCGTCGAGGCAAACCTGGCCAAGAATCCCGTGGGCTTCGATCGCCAGATTCAGTCCATTAAAACGGCAGGCGGCAGGCTCTGCGCCTTCTTCCTGAACGACAACGACGCCGACGGTCACGATGTCTCGTGGATCTACGACGTCGACTTCGAGCGCATCGCCGACACCCCAGGGCTTGTCGCCTTTGCCGGCGGCACGCGTGCACACGATATGCAGGTACGTCTCAAGTACGCCGGCATCGACGCCGCCATCATCTCGAATATCGAGCAAGCGATCGGCGCCATGGCGGACGAGGAGGCTGGTGATACTTTCTACGCCGTCGCCAACTACACGGCCTTCCCGCCACTGGTCAAGGAGCTCGACGAGCTTAAGGGCGCCGATGCGAGCTCGGTTGCCTCCCACGCCGCAACGCGCACCGATGGCAGCGCTGTCCCCACCGATATTGCGCCAGTCGAGCTTTCGCGCCCGCTGCGCATCGTCTACCTGTATCCCGATGCCCTCAACCTCTACGGCGACGGCGGCAATGTTATCGCGCTCGAGCGTCGCTGCGCTTGGCGCGGCATTCCCGCGCGCGTGGACGAGGTCCGTATGGGCGAGACGCTCGATCTCACCGACGCCGACATCATCATGATGGGCGGCGGCTCCGACCGCGACCAGCTGGCCGTGGCACACGAGCTGTTCGCTCAAAAAGACAAGGTCGCGGCTTATGTTGAGGATGGCGGCTCGCTGCTCGCTATCTGTGGCAGCTATCAGCTGCTCGGCCGTTCGTACTATATGGGCGAGAATCGCATCGAGGGTCTGGGGGTCATTGCCGCCGAAACCGTACGCGGCTCCGACCGCCTGATCGGCAACGTAGCCGTCAAAACCGATCTGGCACCCGAGCCCTTTGTGGGATTCGAGAACCACGGTGGCCGCACGCTTTTGGACGCCGAGGCCACGCCGCTCGGAACGTCCGTCGTCACTGGCACCGGCAACAACGGCGACGATGGCTTTGAGGGTCTCATCTACAAGGGCGTCATCGGCACGTACCTGCACGGACCGGCACTGCCCAAGAACCCCGAACTTGCCGACTGGCTGATCGCGCACGCCCTCGAGCGGCGCGGCGATGCGCAGGCCACAGCCCTGCTGCCGCTCAAACCCCTCGACGACACCTACGAGTACGCCGCCCACGACGCCGCCATGAAGCTCCTCCCCTAGCACCTCACAACCACAAAGGGGACAGGCACCTTTGTGGTGGTTTTGCCCCATCCCAGCTGTTTGTCTCAATCTGTAACATCTAGACCGTTAAAAGTCGTCTTACTGTTACAGAATGAGATGTTCGTCCCGACGTCTGCCTTTTGTCTCGATCTGTAACACATAGAGCCGATTTATCAGCCCAGATGTTACAGGTTGAGATGTTTGATGATCGGGATAGAGAGCCAGCTCCTATGTGGTGGTTTTTCAGTTTGCCAACGATATGTGAACGGCTAAAAAAGTCTGCTATACTCTTTCCCGCTGTCCCCATCGTCTAGCGGCCAAGGACGCCACCCTTTCAAGGTGGATATCGCGGGTTCGAATCCCGCTGGGGGCACCACAGAATCTGAGAAGCCCGTTACCAATTCGGTAGCGGGCTTTTTTCTGCCTCAACGCCGGGATTCGAACCCGTCAGGGTGCGGAGTTGAGGAAACGCGCAAGCGTTTTCCAGCGCAGCACGCAAGGAGCGGAGCGACGCAGCGGAAGCGGGCAGCGCCAGCCGCACGCGGACATCCCGCTGGGGGGCACCAACTTTAAAATGTTCGAACCCGCCGGATATAAGGTCCGACGGGTTCGTTTTTTGCCGTTATAAAACCGAAAGTACTCAAGGCCCTTGCGCTAGATAAACAGCTCGCATTCTTTTCGCTCAGAGCAGGCTTTGCTCAACATCTTGGTAGCCGCAGAGAGCATGACGAGATTTACCGCGCGAGCGCCCCGCGGACATACGGCGACGCAGCGCATGCATGAAATGCAGGCCTTTTTGTCCACCCGCTTGGGGTCGTCTTTATCGATAGCGCCAACGGGACACGCTGTGGCGCAAGCCCCGCAAGCGGTGCACTCCTTTGTAGCCTTAGGCACCATACCGGTGCCCCCGACCTTCTTATAGGGACGATTACCCGGAATAGCCGGCTCAGAAGCATCTCCTGCAGATATCTTTTGCTGAATCTGATTCGCAAACCCAGCGAGCTGCGCCGCATCCTGTGCATCTGGCCGACCGGCGGCAAACTGGCGAACAATAGAATGCTCGGCGATGGCAGAAACCGCCGCGATCACCCGAAAGCCCGCGCCCTTTGCCGCGTCCTCAAGCTCGACCAGCGTGTCCTCATACGCGCGATTTCCGTAAACACAAACCAGAACCGCCCGTGCATCGTTCCCTCGCACCATTCCCAAGCGCTCCACGGCCACAGCTGGGACTCGCCCGCCATACGAGGGCACCGCGATTACGGCTACATCCTCTTTTGTCATCGCATCCGTACGAAACCCCAGCCCGCTATCGGCCAGATCCACAGCAACGGTTTCCCCATCCAACGCATTGGCAATGTAGCCAGACACCTTTTCCGTTCCACCCGTCGGGCTAAACACGATATCGAATACCTTCATCGGATAATCCTCCCCGTTATGAACAAACGCCCGAAACGACCGCATGCCCAAAATAGGTTACAACTTTCAAGATGCCCCGCGCGAAACGCTCGCTCGACAGCATGTTCAAAGACGACCCGGGCGACAAAAAAGGGGCCTCGCACAGGCGAGACCCCTTCGAGCGCAAAATCAAACGCGCCTGTTACACATAGAACAGGATGTCGTCGTAGGTCGGGACCGGCCAGTAGTCGGCGGCCACGATCTCCTCCATGGCATCCACGGCGGCGCGCAGCGTATCCATAGCGGGAACGACCTCGTGTGCATACACATTGGCCTGCTCCTGACCATCGAG
>URNU01000096.1 GCA_900549275.1 uncultured Collinsella sp.
GACCCCGTGCGCTTTATCGGCAACAAATCGTCGGGCAAGATGGGCATCGCCCTGGCGGGGGAGGCCGCTCGCCGCGGCGCCGCTGTTACGCTCGTACTGGGACCAACATCGATCGATGTTCCCCGCGGCGTGGAGTGCGTACGCGTGCAGACCGCCGCAGAGATGCTGCAAGCGGCGCTGAGCGCCTTTCAGACGGCCGATGCGGCCATTTGCGCGGCTGCCGTCGCCGACTACACACCCGCCTCTCCCGCCGACCATAAGCTCAAAAAGGCTAACGAGCGCTTGGATCGCATCGAACTGGTCGAGACGGTCGATATCTTGGCCGAGCTTTCGCGCCAAAAGGGAGAGCGGTGCGTGATCGGCTTTGCGGCCGAGACCGATAACGTCGTGGAGTACGCGCAGCGCAAGCTTGCGCGCAAGGGTTGCGATGCCATTATCGCCAACGATGTCTCGCGCGCCGATTCGGGCTTTGGAACCGATACCAACAAGGCCTGGATTGTGAGCACAGCGGGTACGCAAGAACTCCCCGTGCTAACAAAACCCCAGCTCGCAGATACAATTTTGGACATGCTTCAAAATATTTAAAAAAGTTCTTGCACAAGGGCAAAGTTTCGGGTTAATATACTCCCTGTTGCGAGCGAGAGCAGCGCAACAAACAAAAGCTTCGGGACGTGGCGCAGCTTGGTAGCGCACTTGACTGGGGGTCAAGGGGTCGCTGGTTCGAATCCAGTCGTCCCGACCAGAAGTTTGCAGGTCAGGCACCTAGTGCCTGACCTTTTTTGTTTTAAGCAATTGCTTAATTTTGATTAAGCAACAGGGTGCCAAAAATCTATCTGCGCGATAATCGCCTTTTGCGGTTACTTGCGCGTTTTGCACGCGCTTGAGCCGATTTATTAACGCGATATGAATCTACATACGCGTAGCTGGTATACAGCCGAATACAGGCTGTATTTATCGCGGCGATTTACGTAGATATAGCGACTGTAACGAACAAGCGTGTCGCTGTGTTTATTCCAGTAGTTCACTTGATCGGTGGACAAGTGGGCTGTTGCAACGAAACGCCAAGCGGGATGGGCTCTATACGAGGATGCCGCAGGAGTAATGGCGGGGGAGTGCGGCAGGCGCTCTGAGAGCCGCTGTGTGACCCCATTTCTCCTCAAACCGATAACCTATGCCACAAACATCAAACCGTTCGAGTAACCGCCAAAAGAAAAGCCCGCACAGGCCGTGCGGGCTTAACAGATGAATCTAGAAGCACCAAGCTGGGCAGACGCGATTCGAGTTCGTCGCGCCGTAGTTGTACGACGGATCGCCGTTGCTGTCGACATAGAGGAAGAGCGCAGAGGCGCTCGGATTCAAGGAACGCTCCCACCAAGCGACGCCAACACTCAGGCAATCGTTACCCGAATAATTGTTCGTCACCTTACCCTTGAAGGCCTCGTACTGGGTTCCTTCGTTTCCGATCCAAGAATAACCAGACCAGCCGCTATAAGGGGTCTCGACGATTTCGGAATAACTGAGCATGAACAGCTTGTCCGAGGTCGCCGTCACGGCGGCATTCTTGTCGGTTCCATCAACGTTGTTCGTCAGCTTCCTGACCGGCTTCACCTTGGATTGGAAATCGGAGGGCATCAGGTTCCAGATCTCGCCGGAGTTCATCTTCGCGCGGAGTTCCGACTTCTCCCAGCCACCGGCATTGGTGTTGGTGGCGTTCACGCGAGATTTGATACCCGTCGAGGCGGCGAGGAACGTCAGGCCCGCCTTGCCGCTACCATCGGCCAAGTCATCGGGGTTGATGCCGATAATCATGTACTCGAGCGTCTGACCATCGGTGAGCTTCATCGAGAACTTCGTCCCTGCATTCATCGCGGCCTCCGCCTTGGCGAAGGCGGACGATGCCTCGCCCTTCGCGGCGATGTCCTCGGCCACGGCCTTCTGCTCTTCGAGGGTCCAGTCCTTCGCGTCCTTGGCGATGGCCGCCTGGACGGTCGCGGAATCGGCGCCTGTGGAGCCATCGCCGGACGCACCTCCCTCGACGCCGCCGACCGTCCCATTGTTCACCGTGTTGCCGACCAGGTTGAACTGGTTTCGGATGGCACTGGCCACGCCGGGTCCCGCGAACACGATCACCAGGCCGATGACCGCGATGATCAGGACGTACTCGATGATTCCTTGGCCTCCGGAGGCGGATACCTCTAGGAGATACCCCCCCCCGGAGGTTCTGCGCCGCTGCATGCATATGCGACACTCCCTTCGCTCAGGGTGAATAGAAACGAGCTGAGCGTAGGGTTATCGCGGGAATCTGTCTTTGTCTTGCCGCTGCGGCATCTTGACTATTGCCATGCCTTGGGAAGGATTACGCCGGGGACGTTCTTGTTGGAGTCGCTATGCAGTGTATTCGGGCTGATGTTCCAGTCGGAACAATCCAGATGGAGACTCCGGCACTGCTCGGGCATTCCCGTTAAGCCATATACAGCACTGAAATCGCACTTGGCACCGAGACCAGTTACGTCCACATCCGCGTCTGGAACGAATCGAAGCGGCATCCCGTTTCAAAACGTATGCGTTTCACCATGAGAGAGGGATCTGTCATGAGCTGGAAACCGAGAAAATGCGTTATCGCCTTACTGACTTTGGCGACTCTGACGTGTTTCGCCGCCTTAATCGCCGTCAATATCAAACCGCAACACAATGCTTATCCCTCATCTTTGTCCATTAAAATGGGCCAGGATTTCAGCCTCGGTCCATGAAGGAGACTTTCCCATATACATAGATTAAGATAATACCGTGTATGACGAATATGAACTTGAGCATATTCCGTCCGTATTCATACTGGATGATCAAGGAAACATCATCGGCTTATCCGAAGGAGAGGAAGAACCTCTTGCCTTATTAAAGAAATACGCCAAATACAACGGATATAATGCGGAAGGAGGCGACATCGAGTAACTATCGACATCGAGTAACTATCAAAGGCCAGATTAAGGAGCCAGCCATAAAGAAATGCCTGCCCTCCATCGTCTCAGCAGCTCTTTGCCTCTCCCTTGTAATGACACCATTTGTGCCCGTTGCGGCAGCCTATGCCGACGAGGGATCTCCCGCCGAGAGCAGCGAGATCTACGTCGGAGTCAATTACGACGAAAATTACGATATATCCCTTTTTTGAGCGCGGGCGCTGCGCGGATTCATATTCCAAGGCGTGGTGCGATTCTCACGGATCTGCAAATAACCGCCCCGTCCCTCACAAGGTCAAGCTGAACGCGAAGGAGGAGGCTTGCCTGCGCGATCTCTAGCTTGTTGGCACCGCTGAAGTTATCGCCGGTCTCGTGACAACCGGTCCTAGCGGCGGCTTTTTTGCAACCGCAATGACATCGTACCGACTTTTCATTTGCATGTTCTGAAAGGAAGTTGCCATGTTGTCGCAAAATCAATCGAGATACTTGAACACAATCGGCTTTGCCCTGCTTGCATTACTCTTTGCTAGCGACCTTTTGCTGAAACCGCCCAAGGAACTCGTTTCGCTTGCCATAGACTGCATTTCCGCCCTTTACTTTACGGCAACCCTATTCGTCGGACTAAAGGAGAGGAAAAAAGGCGTAGTCGTTGCATCTGCCGTAGGCGTGATCATAACCATTGCCTCATTCTTTATCTGACACATTGGTGATCTAGGGGCGATATCGTAGGAATACGACCGGGAGAGCCGGGACCAGATTGCCCGGGTTGCCCGGTCGGCTCGCGCGACGGCGCGGCGGTTCCACAGAAAGCTCTCCCGACTTCACGCCGTTTCTGATCGCATTGTAGACAGCCATCTCGTCTTCGCAGTCGGCGAGCACGCGGTGTGCGTCGTCGTTTTGGATGTCCAGTAAATCTCGAAGGTCCTCCATGCACCAGCGTCCGAGATTTGGCCATGCGCGTTGCGCGAGCTGATAAGTGTCGATTGCGATGTTGTGGTTAAGGTCCAGGCCAAAGCCGTCCCAGGCAGAACAGCTTTGTTTCCTTGATTATCACCTTCATCCGGACACTTCCCGCATTCATCCGTGTGTGTACGGATGAATGCGGGGTTCAATACCCCGGCGGCCTAATCGGCAGACCGCCGGGAACTCTCACTCCTCGATAAAAGCCGGCACTCGGTTAGTCCTGCGCATCTTGAAATCGCCGGTCTCGTGGGAGACGTAGAGAATGCCGTCCATCCCATCTCGCGATGCATATGAAAGGTGAACAGAACCGCAATCCGCTCCATCATTGTCGAGAAGATCGAACGAATTCGGATCGCTCGTTGCGGCCAAACGACCACTCATACAAGAGCCATCGTCATTACAGATTTGCCATTCCATATCTTCGCCTGCAAGAATCTCCATAGACGGCTTGGTCGCGCCATCGTTGACATACATCCCGTCTATGCCAAAACCGTTTTCAGAACCATCGATGAACGACTGCTCGGACCTATACCTCGCAAATGATGCACATAGCACCATTTGCAAGACAAAGTACAGAGCCAACAATCGCTATCTTTGCATAGCTCTTGCCTATCATGTCATTCACCTCCTTCGTATGTATCGAGGTATTCCTGCTTGAGCGTCTGCGAGGACGACTTGATCTTTTCCACGAGCGTGCCGGCCTCGATGAAGTAGAACGAGTTGGTGAGGTCTGCCAGGTCGTCGAGCAGATGGCTTGAAATGAGCACGCTTCGTCCCCGCGCCACCTCGCTGCGCATCGCGTCGCAGGAGGTTTTCCGTTTTCCCGGATCGAGGCCGTTCAGCGGTTCATCGAGGATAAGGTACGGGCAACCGGTCGATATCGCCATGGCAAGCTTTACCTGCTGCTTCATTCCTGTCGAGAGTTTACGGGTCGGCTTGTCGAGATATGGGGAGATTCCGAGGGAGCTGCAGAGCGAGTCGATGTCGGCGGCCGATTTCCACGCCTCCCTAACGAAAGCAAGGTGCTCGATGGCCGATAGCGTGGGATAGAGATCCGCGCTGCCCGAAGAGCTCAGGTAGACGAGTTCTGCAAATTCGGCTGATCGACGTTGGCAGATTCCGTCTGCCGCCAGGCTTCCCGAGCGGATGCGGGTGGGAAATTGGCCCGACAGCGCTTCAAGAAGGGTGGTTTTCCCCGAGCCGTTGGGAGCAACGAGGCCCGCCGCCGTTCCCGGGCTCAGGAAAAGCGACCCGATTGAAAGTATCGTCGTGCTTCCGTATCCCACGCTCACGTCCAGAAGCTCGAGCCCATGGTGCTTTTTCGCGGGTCCAGACTGTTTGGGCGAACGTGTCGCAACGGCGCCGACCGCAAAAAAGACCGCGACGTATGCCAGGGCCACGGCAAGCATCGATGCACCGCTTGAACCGGAGCCAATGAATTCTGTCGGGAAGCATCCTACGTAACCCGTTGCCTCGATAGGCGAGAATACGGCCAGCGGCAGGAGATTGAGCGCGGCGTTATGCTCCAGTGCCGAATCGGACAGTAACGGGAATACCGGGGCCGCGACAAGCAGCGCGGAGGTAAGGGGGCCCGCGAGGACGCGCCTCGTTGCGGTCGATAGGACGACGGAACAAACGGATATCAAGGTTCCGCCCGCAAGAAGCGCGATAAGCAGGGCTGTGAAGACGTTTCCCGCAGTCGTGGTGGTAAGCGCGCCGTCATGGAAGAAGGCGATCGGGTACCCAATTTGCCCGAAGCCGTTTAGGGCCAAGGCGTAAATGCCCCCGGGTGCAAGGCCGGCGAGGAGCATCGCGGTCCCCGCGGCGATTATCGAAAACACGATCTGGATAAGGCGCCGGAATTTGGGCACGGGCGCCTTTGCCGCCAGGGTCCCGGGCCTTGTGGCGCCGAGCACGAGTATCGACGAGAGAAGGAAGGGGATGAAGGGAAGGAAAGACGGCGCCGTGGCAATGGCGTAAGGCAGGAAGGAAAGGAATGGCAGGTCGTTTGCGGAGGCCGGGATATCCGTGATGCCGGAGCTGCTCAGGGCACGGCAATATGCGAGCGCTGCGTCATTGGTCTCTCGGTCTCCCACGATGGACCCGGATTGGAAGCCTTCGCCCATGAGCGCGTAGTAGCTCTCGGCAGAATCGAGAAAGGCG
>URNU01000097.1 GCA_900549275.1 uncultured Collinsella sp.
CCCGTTCTGGGCGCGCCTCAATCGTAGCCCGAGATGGTCCCAGGCTGACAATTTCGACTGTAATGGACGTTCTTAAATGACTAGTAGTAGGCCCACATGGCTTCGATTTCGTTGAGGACTTCTACGACGCCCCAGCGGCGAGCGCTGCGGCTTTGCGAGTTGGGGTCGTAGACTCCCACTTGATCGGCATCGTCGATGCCCCAGAGCACGATATAGTGTCCAACGCTGGTAAAGGTGCCGGGACGAACCGATGCGATGATGGGCGCACCCGAGCGCAGCGCCTGGGTGATAGAGCTACGATCGATATGGAGCTCAGTTCCGTTAAGGCCCAGCTGCCATGCGCCGCTTGTCATAAACGACCACTCGGTGGCACCGGTGGGCGCATAGTTGCCCGCCTCGGAAAGGGCGCACATGTCGACCGGTGTCATATCGGTGTGGCCGGTCTTATAGATGTAGACCATGGTAAGGCAGGTAGGGCCGCAGGCATTTTGGCGGATGGTGCCGCCAGCGTAGGGCAGCTCAGACCATGCCGGATCAATCTGATAGATATGGGGCATGGTGCCGGCTTGCCACTGCGAACGCGGGGTCGAAAACGCAAACGAGTAGCCGGGCGCAACCGGGGCCTTGAGCAGCTTGTCCTCGGCGGTTGGATCGAGGCCGGCCGAGCCGTGGGAGATACACGAGCCTAACAATAAAAAGATCAGGGACGCGACGATGGAACAAAGCGCGATGCGCACGCGGCGGAAGGGCAGTGCGGGAGCGCCGGAGCCGGCTCGAGATGCCGGTCGCGAGCTCAAGCCGCTGCGTTCGCTCTGTGGGCGCGAAAAAGAGCGGCGAACGAAGATGCCGGGTTGGCGACGGCCATTGTGGCGTAGCTGCGAAACATCGGCCTGGCGCCGGCGAGTGCCCGTGCCCGGGCGGTCGCCCTGTCGTGGGTCATCTGTATACTGTCGAGATGAGGCCCCGAACTGTTCCTGGGATCGTTGCGGATCCCCACTTGGGACACCCCCGGGCGTCGGCGTGGTACGGCCAGCAAGGCGAACACTTTGTCGCCGTTGATCACCGTCGTTGTATCCGTATGCCATTCGTACCGCCTTGTCTCATGTATAACCTGTCTATCCTACAAAAAAGATGTGCAACAAAGGGGTCTGCGCGTCAAAAGCTCGGCAAACGGTACGAAAGGCGCAAAACACACGGCCTCAAAAACATCTCTATATGCGTCCGATGAGCGTACGCCCGTCGGGCGGGCGGCAACAATGAGCTGCAAACTGTGCCGTTCGTCCCAAAAACGGCGCCGCTCGTTTTGCAGTTCTGCCTTCGGTCGAGCTACAAGCGGCACTGCTGTGCCAAGGCCGTATCTTAAAGCCATGAAATAAAAGCGCGCGGCAAAGCGGACCGCGCAAGGGGTGACGCCAAGGGCGTCAAAAAGGAAAGGAGGGGAACAATGGCGGACAAGAACGCAGAAGTTGCAGTCGAGGACAACGGCGGCATGAAGAAAACGCTTTCGCTCTGGAACTTCTTCACCATCGGTTTCGGCGCCATCATCGGTACCGGTTGGGTTCTGCAGGTCGGCGACTGGATGGTCGTGGGCGGCGGTCCCGTTCCCGCTATGATCGCATTCCTCTTGGGTGCAATCTTCCTCGTGCCCGTCGGAGCTGTTTTCGGTGAGCTCACGGCTGCTATCCCCATCTCGGGCGGCATCGTCGAGTATGTCGATCGTAGCTTTGGCCGTACGCTGAGCTACATCACCGGATGGCTTTTGGCCCTGGGCAACGGTATCCTGTGCCCGTGGGAGGCCATTGCCATCTCGACCCTCGTGTCCGAGATGTTCGGTAGCCTGCCTGGTCTTGAATGGCTGCGCGCCGTCAAGCTCTACACCATCCTGGGCGCCGACGTTTACCTGTTCCCGACGCTGATCGCGCTCGGCTTTGCAGTCTACGTCATCTTCCTCAACTTCCGCGGTGCCAGCTCGGCCGCCAAGCTCCAGGCCTTCCTGACCAAGGCCCTGCTCTGCGGCATGCTGCTCGCCATGGGCGTCTCGCTGTTCACCGGCTCGCCGGACAACGCCATGCCCGTGTTCTCCCAGGTCGCCGGCGCTGGCGGCGGCAAGGCCGCTACTGAGAGCACCAGCCTGTTCGCCGGCATCGTGTCGGTCTTGGTCCTGACTCCGTTCTTCTACGCCGGTTTCGACACCATTCCTCAGCAGGCTGAGGAAGCAGCCGAGGGCCTCAACTGGAACAAGTTCGGCAAGATCATCTCCCTGGCCCTGCTGGCCGCCGGCGGCTTCTACATGGTCTGCATCTACTCGTTCGGCACCATCCTCGACTGGCATGAGTTTGTTAAGAGCCCAGTTCCCGCGCTTGCCTGCCTCAAGGGCATCAACATGCTCCTGTACCTGGCCATGCTCGTCATCGCCACGCTTGGACCCATGGGCCCGATGAACTCCTTCTACGGCGCCACGAGCCGCATTATGCTCGCCATGGGCCGCAAGGGCCAGCTGCCCGAGAAATTCGCCGAGGTCGACCCCAAGTCCGGCGCTCCCAAGCTCGCCTGCGTCGTTTTGGGCGTCATCACCGTCATCGGTCCGTTCCTGGGCAAGAACATGCTCATCCCCCTGACCAACGTGTCGGCTCTCGCCTTCATCTTCTCCTGCGGCATGGTCGCCCTCGCCTGCCTGCGCATGCGCTTCACCGAGCCCGACCTGCCTCGTCCCTACGAGGTGCCCGGCGGCAAGTTTGGCATCGGCCTCGCTATCGCTGCCTGCGCCATTATCATCGGCCTGCTCGTGATTCCGTTCTCTCCCGCTTCCCTCAACATGGTGGAGTGGAGCATCGTGATCGGCTGGTTGGCTATTGGCCTGGCCCTCATGGCTTTCACCAATTCCCGCAAAAAGTAACGCCTAGCCGGGGCGGATCGGGTGCGCGGGCCCCTCTCTCCCGCGCACCGAACCCGGCACCACTTGGGTAGCTTTGTGAGGCCTTAACCCAACACGGCCTCGCCCACTATATGGATCCATAAGGAGGAACCATGTCCACTAAGTATGCAATCGTTGGCGGCAAGCTCATCGACGGCACCGGCGCCGAGCCGGTCGAGAACTCCCTCGTTCTCGTCGACGACAACGGCAAGATCGAGTACGCCGGTGTTATGCAGGACCTTCCCGAGGGCGTTGAGGTTATCGATGCCGCCGGCAAGACTGTCCTTCCCGGCCTGATCGACACCCACCTGCACTTCTCGGGCAACCTGACCGACGATGACACCGATTGGGTCATGCAGCCGCTCCTCGAGAAGCAGGCCGTCGCCGTCAAGCAGGCCTACGACTGCCTCACCCACGGCCTCACCACCGTCTGCGAGATCGGCCGCTTTGGTATCCAGATCCGTGACTGCATCGACAAGGGCGTCTTTAAGGGCCCGCGCGTTCTGGCCACCGGCCTCGGCTTCTGCCGCGTTGCCGGTCACGGTGACTCCCACCACTGCACCCAGGAGCTCAACAAGGAATCCCATCCCTGGGGCGACCAGGTCGACGGTCCTTGGGATCTGCGCAAGGCCGTCCGCCGTCGCCTGCGCGAGAACCCCGATGCCATCAAGATCTGGGCTACCGGTGGCGGCATCTGGCGCTGGGACTCCGGTCGCGACCAGCACTATTGCTCCGAGGAGATTCGGGCCGTGGTCGAAGAGGCCAAGATGGTCGGCATCCCCGTGTGGAGCCACTGCTACAACAACCACGCCGCTGCCTACGATTCCGTCCGCTTTGGCTGCGAGCAGCTGATTCACGGCTTCGATATCGATGAGCGCACCATGGACCTCATGGCCGAGCAGGGCACCTTCTTCACCCCGACGATCGCCTTCCTGCCCACCTGGTACGCCACCTATCCGCCCGTCTACGTCCCCGAGCTGCACGACAAGTACGAGGGCACCC
The DNA here is from genome assembly GCA_900549275.1 of uncultured Collinsella sp. GTDB lineage: Bacteria > Actinomycetota > Coriobacteriia > Coriobacteriales > Coriobacteriaceae > Collinsella. The sequence goes on from URNU01000097.1 coordinate 3,917, forward strand.
TGGTCGAGAAGGAGCTGCAGCGCAACTACGACTGCCTGCGCGAGGCCAAGAAGCGCGGCGTCGTCATGACGATCGGCTCCGACTCCTTCTCCTTCGTCACCCCGTACGGCACCTGCTCCATCGAGGAGATGTACGAGTTCGTCGACAAGATCGGCTTCACCCCGGTCGAGACCATTACCTGCGCCACCCTCAACGGTGCCAAGATGTGCCACATCGAGGACGAGACCGGTTCCATCGAGGCCGGCAAGTGTGCCGATCTGCTGGTCGTCAACGGTGACGTCGCCGCCGACATCCACGTGCTCAACACCGACAACATGGACGTCATCATGAAGGACGGCTGGATCGTCGAGGCTGGCACCTTTGGCGAGGCCAACAAATACAGCGCCTAGGGTACCGTTTGTCGATGACTGGATGTAAAACACAGCTTTTGATTGCATAATGCAATGGAGAGGGTCGCTTGCGGCCCTCTTTATTGCTATGGGTGCGATAGATAAAAGGGGATGACGGTGGATTTAAACAGGCTGATTCTGGGCAAGAGCTACAACTCTACCAAGGTCTTTCGTACGGCCCAGCATGTGGTCCAGGCCATTCTGCTCGGTGTTGTCGTTCCGGCGCTTATCCTGCTGCTTATCTGGGATTTAACCGATAATCCCAATCCCGTTCCGGGCGTCGTGGTCATTGCCGGCATGGTCATGCTGTGTTTCTTCTTCTCGTATGTCTTTGTGGTCCCCGACGACCTCACATCGAGCGCAACCGACCGCACGCTTGCCATCGCATCAAAAATATTCGCCTACACGTCGCGCGGCCTTACGCCCGAAGCGGCCCTGGGCGCCTCTAAAATCATCCTGTCCGAGACCATCGCCTCTGCCATCTGCTTTACCGATGGCAAACAGGTGTTGGCAAGCTGGGGCGAGGACTCGGCAAAGTGCCCTGCCGGCACCCCGGTAGTGCTCAAGACCACGCTCAACGTGATTGAGACGGGTGAGCAGAGCGTGTTCTCGCGTGACACCTCCAATGAGACGGGAGGCTATTTTCCCCGCCTGCGCGCCGGCATTGTCGCGCCGCTTACCGTGCGCGGGCATTGCGTGGGCACACTCGAGCTGTATTACCCCCGCCTGAGCAGCATCGATATGCGCCAGACGGCCCTTGCCTCGGGTTTTGCCGACCTCATTTCCACGCAGCTTGCCAGCTTTGAGCTCGAGCGCCAGGACGAGCTCACGGCCCGCGTTGAGCTGCGCGCCCTGCAGTCGCAGGTCGACCCGCATTTTCTATTCAATACCATTAGCACGATCGTGTCGCTCGTTCGAACCGAGCCCGATAAGGCGCGATCGCTGCTGATCGACTTTTCCAACTACTATCGTCAGACGCTTTCTGATTCCGATACGCTCACCACGCTCGAGCACGAGGTGGAACAGGGCACTCGTTATATCAATCTTATGCAGGCCCGGTATGGCGACGGCCGTCTGCGCGTTTCGGTCGACATCGACTTTGAGGTGCGCGACAGCCTGGTGCCGCCGTTTATCTTGCAGCCGCTGCTCGAAAACTGCATCAAGCATGCGCAGCGCGAGACCGAGCCGCTTTCTATTCGTGTTAGGGCTTTTGAGACCGATGACGGCCTGGAGATCATCGTCGAAGATGACGGCATCGGTATGAGCGAAGAAGTCTGCGCGCATCTGTTTGAGCAGCATCGCCGAGAGGAGCCCGAGAGCATTACCGCCGACGGTTCCATCAAGCGAGGTTGCGGTCTGGCGCTCTTCAACGTGCTTCAGCGCATCCATTTCTTTTACGGAGAAGATTCTGGCATGCGCGTGAAGTCCCAGGAGGGCGTGGGGACGCAGGTCATCGTAGAGTTGAACGGCGAGCCGCATGAGCCGGCGCCGCTAACGGTGTAGCACGCGGTTGGATTGAGAGAAAAAGAGGGGAAGCGCATATGTCCGAAGGCTGGAACATCCTGGTGGTTGATGACGAGCCTCCCATTAGGGCTGAGCTACGCTATCTGTTGGAAAAGGATACGCGTGTGGGTCAGATTGCCGAGGCGGGCAATGTCACCGAAGCCGTGGAGTCGATTCTGTCGAACAAGCCCGACGTGC
>URNU01000098.1 GCA_900549275.1 uncultured Collinsella sp.
TGATGGTGTCGACGTCAATGGTATACGGGTGCACCATCGACGTCTTCAATACAGAAGATATCAGTGCGGAATGTTTTGGGAGGTAGCCCAAACAGCCCCGGCGGGGGGTCCTGTGTAGTCACCCGTTAGGCGGAACTCTCCTAATGGGTTGAGCGTTCTGGATACTTGCTTGCTACCGTTTATCGCGTATAGCTACCGTTTGCGGAATAAGTAACACTCCTTAATAAACCGTGTAGAATCCTAGGTAAGCACGGAGTTTTCCAGGGAGACGCTGTCCTTTGTTGTGTGCAAGGGGCGGCGTCTCTTTGGCGCTTGGACGCCGTTGTGCAACAGCGCGGCGGCACGTGCGTCACATATTGAAAAACCAACGTCGAGATGGGTCGTGATAAGAATGGGCAAATACGTAATCGTGGTTGAATCTGGTTCGGATGTGACGCCAGAGCTCTGCGAGCGCTACGGCATCGTGCGCGTGCCCATGCATGTCACGATTGCTGACGAGACCGTCGAGGACGGTTCGATCGATCCGCTTGAGATTTATTCGCGCTGCAACGAGTTTGGCGTTATGCCCAAGACCAGCGGTTGCTCGCCGGCGGATTTTGCTCACGTGTACGACCGCATCCATGCCGAGCAGCCCGACGCGACTATTCTGCATCTTGCGTATTCCGAGGCCACGACCTGTTCGCATCAGTCCTCGAAGATTGCGGCCCAGGGGCGCGACTACGTGTTCTCCATGGACACGCGTTTTGTCTCGGTGGGCCAGTCGCTCGTTGTTGTCGAGACCGCCAAATACATCGAGGCTCATCCCGATGCCACCGTTGACGAGATCTTTGCATTTACGAACTCCGTCATGGACCGCGTGCTGTTGGGCTTTGTCCCTACCGACCTTGCCTTCCTTAAGGCAGGCGGTCGCTTGTCCAACGTCGCGTTCCTAGGCGCCCATCTGCTCAAGATTAAGCCCTGCATTGAGGTGACGGGCGGTAAGTTCGTGGCGACCAAGAAGTTCCGCGGCTCTATGCTCAAGTGTGCCCGCGCCTTTATTGACCACATGGTTGCGAAGGGCGAGATCGACTACTCGCACATTGGCCTGGCGTATTCGGTGGGCCTTTCCCAGGAGCTGCGCGATGACATGGAGGTCTATGCATATGACCTGGGCTTTAAGGACGTTACCTGGACCCAGGTCGGCGGCGTCATCTCGAGCCATTGCGGCCCGACCGCCTTCGGTGCGGTGCTCACGCTCAAGGCGTAAGGCCTGGCGTCTATCGATTCCTATTGCCACGGCGGCGGGCGGGTTGCGATGGCCCTCCCGCCGCTCTTGCAGGGGCCAAATAGAACAACCCAATTGACCGCTAAACCGTTTCACCATCATGCGTATGGGCTAGAATGGCTCTGGCATTTATGTAACTAAAAGCAATGAGAGGCAAGGTAGCGGGAATGGCTGAGATGACGCTCGAGGGTGTGGACGCTCGTCCCGAGGACTCCGCATTTGCCCTAGGCCGCGTACATTCAATCGAGACAATGGGTACGGTTGACGGTCCCGGCATCCGCTTCGTAGTGTTTGTCCAGGGCTGTCCCATGCGCTGCGCGTATTGTCACAATCCCGATACCTGGTCGGTTAACGGCGGCACCATGGTGACCGTTGAGCACCTCATGGACGAGTTCCAGAGTAACCATGAGTTTTACCGCAGCGGCGGAATTACGGTTTCGGGTGGCGAGCCGCTTCTGCAGCCCAAGTTTTTGGCCGACCTGTTCCGTACAATGCACAACAATCCCGATGGCCGCGTGCATACCTGCCTTGACAGCTGCGGATATGCGTTTGACCCCAACCATCCCGAGAAGTTCGATGCCGTTCTCAACGAGACCGACATGGTGCTGCTCGACATTAAGCATGCCGATCCGGTTGAGCATAAAAAGCTGACCGGATGCGATCCTGCGCGTATCCTGGCGTTTGGCGATGAGCTTGCCCGCCGCAAGATTAAGGTCGTTATCCGCCACGTGGTGGTGCCGGGCATTACCGACACTGTGGAGGAGTGCGAGGCACTCGGTCGCCTGATTGCCCCGTGGCATAACGTGGTGGGCTTGGAAATGCTGCCGTATCACACGATGGGCGTTGTCAAGTACGAGCAACTGGGCATTCCCTATAAGCTTGAGGGCGTGCCCCAGATGGATACCGCGCGCATGCCCGAGCTGCGCAATGCCGTTATGACCGGCATGAAAAAGCGCCGTGCGGAGCTAAAAAACGCCATCGGCTAGCAAGTCATTTTGCTCCTCTACGATACCCGCGCTGCGGTGGTCTAGCGGCTTCGTATTGCGCGGTTGAGCCAAAATGCTGGTACCATACCGTGGATGACAGTTTTCACGGGTTTGGGGGATGGTATGCCTACCATCGCAATCATCGGTGCGCTCGAAAAAGAGGTTGCGCAGATTAAAGAAGAGCTAAACGGCGCCCATGTGACGCAAGAAGCGGGCTTGACTGTTGTAAGCGGCGAGCTCGACGGCCTGACGGTGGTCGCCACGACCGCTGGCATGGGTACCGTGAACGCCGCTGGCGCAACGCAGCATCTCATCAGCAAATATGCCCCGCAGGCCGTTGTGTTTTCGGGCATTGCGGGTGGCCTAAACCCTAAGCTCCATATTAACGACGTGGTTATAGGCAAGTGCCTGCGCTATCTCGATACCGACACGGCACTCATCGCCGAGTCCGCGCCGGGGCTCGAGGAGTTTGTCTCGACGCCGGCGTTGGCTGATGTTGCCGCCGCCGTGCTTGTCGAGCACGGGTTTGTGGACGCATCGCTGGATGTGGCGGCTGTGGAGAAGGACCCCAAACAGTTCCTGGTTGGCACTATCGCTACAGGCGACCGCTTTGTAACGGGCGACGCCATGCGCACCGCTGCGATTGAGGCCACGCATGCCGATTGCGTCGAAATGGAGGGCGCGGCAATTGCGCACATCGCGGCCAAGAATGGTGTCGATTGCCTGGTGCTGCGCGCTATCAGCGATAATTGTGACGAGGCATATGATGCGTTTTGCGAGCGCGAGTTCGATCTGGATGAGTACGCTCGCACCGCAAGCGGCATCACGCTCGACATCGTTCGTCGTATTGCCGCCGCGCAATAGCACGCCCGTTTTGTAAAAACCTACGACCAAGGAGTGTCCATGGCCGATTCCATTAACTATCAGCTTGCCAAGTTCGTCGCCAGCTACGGCAAGGTTTCGCAGATTCCCGAGTCCACCTGTCCCGAGGTGAGCTTTGTGGGCCGCTCCAACGTGGGCAAGTCCTCTATCATGAACAAGCTCTTCGGCCGCAAGAACCTGGTCAAGGTTTCGAGCACGCCGGGCAAGACGAGCAACATCAATTTCTTCGAGGCCGACGACGTGCACTTTGTCGACCTGCCGGGTTACGGTTTCGCCCGCCGTTCCAAGGCTGAGCGCGACCGCTGGGCCGAGCTCATCGGCGACTTCTTCGACTCCGAGCGCAGCTTTAACCTGGTCGTGTCGCTGGTGGACATTCGCCACGACCCCAGTAAGCTCGATCATGACATGATCGACTACCTGCAGGGCAACGAGTTCAACTTTATCGTCTGCCTCACCAAGGCCGACAAGCTCAGCCGCACCCAGCAGGCCCGCCAGGCAGCAGCCATCAAAAAGCAGCTCAACATCCCGGCCGAGAACGTAATCATTACAAGCTCCCAGACCGGCACCGGCATCGACGAACTCAAAAAGCGCATCGTCGAGGCTTGCCTCTAGTAAGGGCTCATGGCAGGCAATAGTTTGCATCTATCTATATCACCCCAGTGATAGTTGTTGGTACACTATCACTGGGGTGATATTTTTGTTTGGAGGTCGATATGGAGTTATGGCACGGATCGGACGTTGTTGTCGAGCATCCATCGCTGGATAAATGTAGGCAATTCAATGACTATGGGCGCGGGTTTTATTGCACGCCGCATGAAGAAATGGCAATGGAGTGGGCATGCCGGACTGAGTCTGATGGCATTGCCAATCGATATGAGCTTGATTTAGATGGCCTTGCGATTTTGGATTTGGAATCAGGTGAGTTCTCGATTCTCAACTGGCTTGCAATTCTGGCGAATAACAGAGAGTTCAATGTTTCAACGCCAGTAGCACGCGAGGGGCTTCGCTATCTACTTGATAACTGCTTAATTGATATATCTCCTTATGACGTTATTCGAGGCTATCGTGCAGACGATTCTTATTTCTCGTTTGCAAGACAGTTTGTCAACGGCATGATTTCGCTCAGGCAATTGCAGCGCATTATGCGTTTGGGCGATTTGGGCATTCAATATGCGCTTATGAGTGAGCGCGCGTTCTCGGCGATCAGGTTCCGCGATTGGAAACAGGCCTCGGGAGCCGAGTTTTATCCCAAACGATTTGAGCGAGAACAGAATGCTCGACGTAAGTACCTGGATACGGTAAACGGATTTGACTCTGATGGTGTCGACATTAGGGATTTGATGGCAGGGAGGGTTGATTTAAATGATCCAAGAGTTAACGGATTGTGGGCCGAGTAGAACATACCCCGTCTACTATCTCGAGGATGCAATGAACAACCTCGGCGACTGCTTTGACTATGCCGTTAACGATTATGGAGCAGAAGGATCAGAAGTCGCTGAACTCTTTTGCCTGAGCGGCGTAGCTCGCGAGTTTGAGCGCGGCAACGCATGGGTAGTGTCGGGAAAATCGGGCGTTGAACTATTTGCGCTCATCTCCGAAAGATCTGGTTACCAAACAGGGTCGATGCCAGATCGGACCTACCGATTTGAGAAGACACCAGAATATTGGACGGGCTGGATACTGGCATATTTGCAGTGGCGCCTAGGGGAATCGTTCGAAGATCTGCTTCATGTTGTTCCATTTGATGCGCTGCGAAACCTGTACTACCCCTGGCATGAGGCCTCGGAGGAGCGCGTGGCGCGCCTTGTCTGTGATATGGCGAAGAAGGCGCCGCGTCAGACTAAACTGGCGCTAGCAAGAAAGAGGATTAAAAAAACCCAACAAGACCTGGCATACGAATCGGGTGTATCGCTCCGTTCAATCCAAATGTACGAACAGCGCCAGCGAAACATCAACGAAGCCTCGGTAACGACAGTGAGGGATATTGCAAAAGTCCTACACTGCAACATCGAAGACCTCCTAGAACCAGTCTTCGAATACAAAGAAACAAGCGCAGCGTAAACCAAGCACACAGCCGATGCCCGCCTCTAGGAAGTGCTCCAGCCTAGCAATAGCCCCTATCAATAAAAAGCAGGCTATCAGCCCGGCGCCCCTTCAAAGCGTGGGTCCCTGTAGACATCCTCAGCAAGGTAGGCGCAGGGACGGTCGGGATGTTCCCTCAAAATCATTCCGCAGCGCGAAGGCCCCTTGTCCGTCGCTCCGTAGGAGCAGGACAAGGGGCCTTCATGCGCGAGGACGATTTTGAGGGAACATCCCGACCGTCCCGGACAGGTATATGAGGAGGATGTCTACAGGTACTCGATTTGAGCGCCCTCGGTGTCGCACGTCAGAATATGCGTATCACACTTGGGGAACTGCTCGCGCAGCTTGACCTGCAGGAACTTTGCCACGATGGTGTCGTCGGTCACAGCCATGAGAGTCGAGCCCGAACCACTGATCCAGATGGTCTTGGCGCCGCCGTTAAGGCAGGTGTCGCGCACGGCGTTGTAGTCGGGAATCAGACGGCGACGATAGGGTTCCTGAATGCGGTCGTCATTGGCGGCCGCAATCAGGTCCAGGTCACCAGTCTCCAAGCCGCGCGTCATGCCGGCGATGCGGCCCATCTGCCACACGGCGGTGGAGAGCGGAATCTCCTGCGGCACGACCTTGCGCGCCTCGCTCGTGTGTACCTCGTAGGGCGGAATCACGGTAATAAAACGCAGGCGATCGCTCACCTCGTAGCGCAGACACTGGGGGAGCGAATCGGTCGGCGTAAAGGAGCAGACGGCGCCGCCCAGGATAGCGGGGGCGACGTTATCGGGATG
>URNU01000099.1 GCA_900549275.1 uncultured Collinsella sp.
CACAAGACGGCATACGAGATACGGAACTGTGACTGGAGTTCAGACGTGTGCTCTTCCGATCTATATACACAAAAAGGATCACTCCGATGCCTCGCCCGCGAGACGCCAATTCCCGACATATGCGCCGCAACGGGTATCTCGAAATCGACCCTGTACCGCGTGCTCCGCGAGCGCGGGTTAGTGGGCGTCAGAAGATAAATCCGAGTGCGCCGTAATGCAGCTAATTCTAGAAGAGCTCTAGAACTCTTATATAAGTAACCATGGAAACGGGTTATGCCGCCGGTATGTTAGCGCTATGACTAGCATACCGGCGGTTATACAGTGCGTCGGGCTAGTCGTCCTGCTGCTCACGCCTCATCAGGCCCTTGAGCATCTCGACCTGTTCTTTGAGGCCGTCAATCTTGGCGTTTGCTGCAGACAGATCGGCTCGTAGACCGTTCGCCTCGGCGCGTGCGGACTCGACCTGATCGGCCATCGCGTCGGCGCGTCCTTCGGCCTTGTTCAAGAGCTCGGTGAGCTCGGCGATGCGCTTGTCGCGCTCCGCGCTGGCGGCGAGCTCGGCCTTGAGGTCGTTCGCTGCGGTTGCGGCATCGCGCTCCGCAACCGCCTTGGCATCGCTGGCGTCCTTGGCCTGCTTCAGGGCGTCGGCATAATCCGCCTTCGCCTTGTCGGCCGCGTGGCGCTCGACCTCGGCCTCGTCTTCAGCCTTGGTCTTAGCGGCCGCGGCGACGTCACGTTCATTGCCCAAACGCTCAACCTCGGCGGTCAGGCGCTCGACCTCGGCGGTCAGCGCGGGAACCTTATCGGCAGTCGCGGAGAGCTCCGCCACCTTGGCGTTCGCGTCCTCGACCGCGGCCGCGGCGCGAGCCTCGGTATCCTCGGCCTTCTTCTCGGCGGCGGCGATGCGATCGGCAGCACCGTCCTCGGCGGTGCGCACCTTCTCGGCGGTCGCAGTCGCGATGGCCCTGAACACGTCGTAAGTGCGGGTATTGATCTCATCGTAGAGGTCGAGCAGCGGGGAGACCTCGGGCAGGGCCCCACGGGCCTCGGTCCATGCCTCCGACCTCCGAACGAGTTTAGCGAGCTCGGCGGCGCCCTCCGCTGCCGTCTCGCCATGCCCCTCGACGTACTGTTTGATGGTGCTGTGGTCCTCTTCCTCGCACCTAAAACCATAGTTACTCTGTGCCACGGGTGGTCCTTTCTCGGGTCTTATGCGACTAGGGAATATGTACCCAAAAAAGAAACCGCAGTTCAAACAATGTTTACAGTTACCAACTGGGGCTTTGTTGTAAACGTCGTTTAACCTGCGGTTTTGTTGTTAACGCCCAAACCTGCGCCACGCAATAACTACAAACGTGATCGATGCGTGTGATACCATGGAAACGTGCGGTATTTCTCCAACTGAAACCCTGCGTGAACGCATGACCTGAGGCGCCTTTTTAGAACTCACCGATCGCAGGATGACTACAAATCAACAGCGGCCGTGCAGTGTCCCCAGCCGTATGGCATGGCGAAGCCATGCCCTTTGTTGATTGGAGTGCCGCACCATGGCAGACAATCCGAGCGAAAAGAAAATCAGCGAAACATCCGGCGTGAAGGCCGTCCTCGATGAGGCTGCCGAGCGGATCGAGGCGACATGGCGGGAGAAGCTGCTGCGCGAGACTGCCGACCTCAGGACCGAGAACGCACTGCTCATGGTCCAGGTGGATGAATTCAGCCGCAAGCTCGCCGAGGCGACGGATCGGAATGAAAAGATTGAGGCCGACTGCAATGAGCGGATTGCCTTTATAGAGGAGAAGTTCGAACTCGATACCGCGAACCTCGAACTCGAGAACAACGAGCTCCACGCCGCGAGCGTCAGATATCTCGCTGATGCCCGGGAGCTCGACAGACAGGTCGTCCAACTCCATGCCGAGGCCGTGGCCATGGTCGATGAGATCGAGCGCCTGCGCGGCGAGCGTGACGCCGCATTGAAAGCCCAGGCCGAGCTGAACGACGCACTCCTGGCCCAGCGCAACCTGATGGCCGAGGTCGCCGCCCTCAAGGACCGCCTTGCCGCCTCCGAGCAGCGTGCGGCCGTGGCCGAGGCCAAGGTCGAGGTCATGACACAGATGAGGGGTGAGTAGTCCCGCGCCTTTCCTGCCGAGTGGCTGATTTCTAGGAACCTTCTAGAGCGCTTCTAGAAGGTTCCTAGAACCGGGCGCAGCATCTTCGATCGGCACGATGTCTTGGTAGATCAGGCGATGCTTGGCGTCGCACCATTTGTCGCGATGGTAGTGACCGAAGAACCAGGCTCGGTAGCCGAGCTGACCGTCGAGCTCGGCAAGGAATCGCTGAAGCCGGTCGTCCCGATACTCGCGCCCGCGCTCGCGACACAGCCCCTCAGCAATGGCGGCAGGCGCCTCGTGAGTCACAACGCAGTCGACCTTCCAGCCCACGCGGTCGAGCGAGGAGCGGCAGTGTCCCGTCTCTTCCTCGCTCGGCATCTCCTCGGGCCACCAGCTCCTCCCCTCCCTGCGATACTGCCTGTCGTTGCTCGCGGCGCCGCCCATGGCAAGGACTGTGAGCCCGTCGATATCGAACACCTCCCCGCGCATCAGGTGCAGCACGCGCGGTCGCGCCTCATGGACGAGGCCGCCGTTCCACTCCCGCACCGGCAGTTCTGCCAGCATCCGGTGGTTCTCGTGGTTGCCGTCTACGAAACACGTGGTCCATGGCTTTGACTCGAACCAGTCGAGCCAGTATTTCTCGGCGTTGGATCCATCCCAGACAAAGCCGAAGTCGCCGGCCACGATCACCGCGTCGTCGCGCGTCAGGGTCCGGCCCAGCGGCCAAGACCTGAAGGCGAACCTGCTGGCCCCGTACTCGGCCCTGCCGTGCACGTCTCCTGTCACATAGACAGCCATCAGTACGCACCCCACGGCAGGAGTTTGTCCCCGAGCCTCACGATCCGGTCGTACAGCACGGTATGACGTTCGTCTGGGTTGCCGTCTCGGTGAAAATGGCCGTAATACCAGCGCTTGTAGTCCAGGCGATTCTCGAGCTCGTCAAGGAATCCGGTCAGCCGGTCCACATCAGGGCGCTCCCAGCCTGGGTCCGGGTAGAGCGTCGGCGAGAGCATGCGCGTGGCGCAGGTATGGGTGATGACGCAGTCGACCTTCCAGCCGACCTCGTCGAGCCTTGCCCGCGCGGTATCGAAATCGCGCTCGTCCGGGAGCTCCTGAGGCCACCAGCTGGAATAGGGCACGCGGTATTCCCTGTCCACGCTCGTGGCACCGCCCATGGTGAAGACCGTCGATCCGTCAAGCTCGAAGACCTCCCCGCGCATGAGGCGGCGGATAGACGAAGTATCCGACAGGCGTTGCGTCAGCCCGCCGTGCCACGGTTCCATGGGACGCTCCTCCCAGTGGTCGAAGCGCTCGTGGTTGCCGTCGACGAACAGTACCGTGTAGGGGCGCGACTCCAGCCAAGCGATGTCGGCGCATTCCTCGGCAGAAAAGTCCCACGGAAAGCCAAAGTCACCGGCAACGATGAGATAGTCGTCGCTGGTAAGACTATCGCCAAGCTCCCAGTCGCGGAGCTTTTGCATGTCGAGCCCACTGTGGATGTCGCCCGTCACATAGACCGTCATCGAATCACCTCTTCCCTCTTGTACGCCGCCAGCTCGCGCTCGACCTGCCTGTCGCCGGTCTCGTTGACCCACCAGGGCCATTTCACCCGGCCGCACGGCTCGTCGACCCCGGCGAACCATTCCCTCAGCTCGTCGAGGCTCACCGGGGAGTGCCCGTTGGCGTCGCAACCGACGTCGTAGCGCAGAAGGCCCTGCTTGCGGTTGAACTCGTTGTACGCGCCGCCGCTGCTGTGGATGTGCCCGTGGAGGTGCCACGATCCATGGTTCATGCCCTGCCAGTCGGCCATGGGGTAATGGCTCAGGACGATCTTCTGCCCGTCGATCTTGAGCACGCAGATCGGCGGCTCCACGGTGAACGCGCCCGCGACCGCCGGCTGGGTCCAGTCCTTGTCGTGGTTTCCCGGGACGAGGTGGATGCGCCTGCAGGCGATCTGCTTGCGCAGGGCATAGGCGTCCTGGGCGGTCATCTTGAATGAGAAATCCCCCAGGATGTAGAGCTCGTCGTCCACGGCAACCCTGCCGTTGATGTTGTCGACGATGGCGTCGTTCATCTGCCAAATCGTCTCCCACGGGCGTCCGGTGAACTTCAGCACGTTCTCATGCCCGAAGTGGGTATCGCTGGTAAACCAGATCATATTTATGTCTCCTTTTATCGCTAAAAAACGCTCTCCTTCGATGTCAGGAGACGTATTTTGAGCGACATGAGGTGCATATCCCTCATGTTCCATGCTCCAATCTGCCGGATTTCCGAGCTTTTCAGGATTCTATAACAGTAAAGCCCCTGCTAGTTGAGCTTTTCGTGGGTCGCTATCGTAGATTGAATTGCAACGTACCAGGCCGTGTCCGCGGAGTTGCCCCCTTGTTTTTATCGAAATAGCTGATTCTAGGGACGTTTCACTGTGCCGTTTCGGCATCGCCGGAGGTTTCGACAATGAACATCCGGTCAAGGAGTGCTAGGCCGCTGCATGGCCATGGAAGTAAAGTGGAAGAGGGCCGAACCAGAAGCAGTTCCCGGACAATTGGCGTCCGGCCAGACACTTCGGTTCGGCCCTTTCTTTTCAGGATTCTGGGATGATGAATGTCACTCCGGCAATTCAAAACTAGAAAACTAGCGAGGCGTGTCGCCGCGCGAGTAGTCACCGCGATCGACAACGCGATCGTCCATCTGTCGCGACGCGGCGCTACCACCGTGCGCCTGGCCGGCGGCGCGAACGCGGTCGTCGCCGGCATCGACAACGCCGCCGGCATAGCGGTTGCGAATCTCTTTTGCGTAACCGCGCCGGGCAAGAAGCTCATCGCGTACAGCGGGATCTTCGAGCAGGTCTTCGTCACACTTCGGGGCAACGAATTTCGGGAAGAGATTGTAGGCGACGCCCTTGCTCGCCTTCGCTTGCTCGACCCACGCCGAATACGCTTTTTTAAGCCGTTGGATGTAGATCTCACAGCGCTTCTCGTATGGAAGCGCTCGCTCGGCTTCCAGCACGTTATTTTTGAAGGCAGCTTCAAGCTGCTTGATTGCGAACCGACCGTCAAGACGGGTCAGGTTAAAAGTGCACTTCGGGTTGCCGGCCTCTTTGATATCAAGATCTGTCGCATAGACTCGATTGTTCTTGATGAAAATGTCTACGCCCCATGAGGCAAGTAATTTCTTGAACTGCTCCATATTCTTTACGCGACCTTCGTCAATCGCAATATGGATCAGCTCGCGCAGATTGTTTTTATAACTGTACTCACCGCGACCGATAATCTCCTTTTCCGTGTCGCGCGGCTGACGATCTCGAATCTTTGAATTTCTCTTACCTTTTTCAAGTTGAGTAAGATTCCAGGCCTTGTCCATTTCACGAACCCATGAAGCGCGTTCGAATTTTCCGCGACGCCCACCAGTCTCGCAACGTTTGCCGGTCAGCAAATCGGTACGGTTGATCGCCATGTGGACCGCGTAGCGTTTTCCCGCCTTATCGCTTTCCTCATGCAACGCGAGAATCACTTGTTGATGCGGATAGTGCTTCGCAAGCCATTGCTCCGCGTAGGCCAAACATGCATCGGGGGTCATCTTGCCTCCGTTGCAGCTGCACTCCTCGGGCAGAAACGCGAGAATCTGATGAAGCATGATTACGTTTTTGACTCCGGCTCTCGACGGTTTGTCGTGATGGAAAACCTTTCTGGTTCTATCCATTTTCGAAAACCAGTGGTCGCTCCATTCGATGTTCCAGCCACCACGCACAATCGCATCTTTTCCGTTGATGTATTTACGAACATTCTTTGCATAGCGCTCACTCGACACTCTTTTCTGTTTGATAACAGTCACTTCACATCACCACCAACGAAATAGCGCTTTTCAAGCTCGTCGATGAAACGGTCT
>URNU01000100.1 GCA_900549275.1 uncultured Collinsella sp.
CGTTGTTGTACATTGTCGAAATCCAGTTAACACTCGATCCAATCAGTTCGTTGCAGATGCGGGGGACTTACAGATTGCGAGAAGGGTTTCTTCGTCGTTTCGCATGGCCAGCAATTTTGAGCGATTGCAGTGCAGGTATCAATCCAGGTGAATTTGGTTTGGCATCCATTTTGCTCCTGTCTTTAGCGGCCGCTTTAACAACAAATACTAGAACGTGGGCTTTGTGCAATTGTTGAGCAACAAAGGTGTGCGGACAATCTAGACGGATGAGCGGTGGGATGGTCAAATGTCATCGTCAAGATCGCTATTCGGAAAAGTCTGCGTTGCCGCCGCGTCGACGTTCGTCTCGAGTTGATCCGCCGCCTCTGCTGATCGTTCCCTCGAGTGTCGATATGCATCCAGCTTCCGTTATCGAGCACGATGCCGATATATATCCAGCCAACCGGGCTCTTTCTCTTTGTTGTCGGCGCACTCTTCTAGCAGGTCTTCTATCCGGTCCAGTTCGATCGCTTGCAAGGTCGCGCATGCTTCCGGTAAGGGTTGTGTCACTTTCTTTGCTTTGAACACGGGTGACAACATCAGGTTCGTGTGTGCCCATCCGGCAAAGCAACTGCCGTAGGGGATAGAACCGCATCTGATCTGCCCATCGCCATCGGGGTACAGACAGTCCAATTTCGAGTTCGCTACCAGGCAATAACAAGGTCCTGGTGCCCAGGGCCTGCAGTCAATCTCAAGAATGTCGCCTTTTTTGTACGGCGTGGGCAGGCCAATGTATGCCCCTTTAAACCACGGTCCAAAGATTTCGCCCACAATGCAATCGAGCGCCTCGCCACATTCCCCCTCTTCTTCTCTGCAGATGTATTGGATTTCTCCGGAGGTGTTTGCGTAGTAAGTGTAGTCCGGTTGCAGAAAGCCATCGTATGGATATGAACAGCTCGGGTCGTTGGCAAGGTTGAACAGCTCAACCATCCAGGATGAGGACGATAAATCTGTCATTCCGCTCCACTTGTCCGCGTATGTCTTCATTGCCGCGAGAGCAGCCGGCCACGATGCCACGGGGAAGGGGCCATGCGTGATGGCGGATCCCACTTTGCTATTGACGAAGCTAATTTCGCTGACAAGCAGCACTTTCCTGTTTCCGTCGACGGCCTTTAGTGCGTTCAGGCAGTCATCGATGTAGTCGATACAAATCTCTGGTCCGTACCAATCAAAGGTTTCGTTTGACGAGCCGCGCTCGGCAGCAACCAGCCTGCTGAGCATCTCCCGTTTGCGGTTGATTTCTATCGACGCGCCACCGATGATTTGCGTGTAATGATCACCACTCAGGAGCTGCGGATTATGCAGCAAATGCTCTCGCAGCTCTGGAGATTCGATCAGGTTGATTATTTCTTCGTGCACGATAGTCTCCGAGTTGTTGGTGCGACTTCTTGTAGATTCGAACATGGTGGCCTTTATTCAAATAGCTGCGGATACTTTTCCTTGAGCGGCGCCTGATCAAGACGCAGCTCTTCCAGGTTGCGCTTTGCCTTGGACTCCATCCTTATGGTGTCGATAAACGCGATGAGTGAGTCGACATACAGGTCGCCGCGCAGGTAGGCCTGGGCTGCGACTAAAATCCGCTGCTCGTCTTTGAGCGGCTTGCGGTAGTACTCAAGATTTAGGTAGAGCGGCTCCGGTTCGCCGGTGTAGAGGGGAAACGTCTCGTTGTAGCTAATCGAACAGCCGGCCGCGCGCATGTTGCTGATATCTCCCGCATTGCGATAGTGCTCGAGGCGCTGCTGCGCATGATCAAGCCATTCGTCAGAACGGTCTGCCTGCCGAAGCTCTGCCTCGAGCTTTGTCCGGTCCCACGTGGGCAGATCGAACAGCGTGAACGGCTCGCGGGCACTGTCTTGCGGCGTCCAGACGATATCGCCGGTGTGGAACGGCGTGGGGATATCGACCCAGATGAACTCGAATGCGATCTCCCAATCGTTCTCAACGGGGCCGGCGGAAGGGCAATAGACGGAAAGGGCCTCGCCTCTACCGTTCACCATGAGCCAATCTTCTCGGCGATATTCTTCGTCGGCATCGAGCGGACACCGGGTGATGCGTACGCGTGCCTCTGGACGGCTCGCCAGCTCATCATCACCGCGCAACGCCTCGGCACATTTCTCATAACAGCTGAATGGCGCGCCGAAGGCCCCACAAAGCTGCCCGTCGGGCACAATCTCCTCTTCATACTGATAAACGTAGCCCGTCCCACTCGTAAACGCATCGACGCACCGCTTGTTGTAATCGATTGTCCAGCGCAAAAAAGCATGGAAATCGGGGATGGCCGGCCTTCCAAGACCGGCATGGGTTGCCTCCAGCGAACAATTGGGCATGGTTCGGGCGATCTCCTGCCAAGCTTCGCATTTCTGATCGAGCGTGGCGGTCTTCGAAAACCAAACCAGATAGGCGGCCTCGATGGCGCTGGGCTGGAAGTCGATACTGCGCAGGTGCTCCCGAATGACCCGGGAGTCGACGAAATTAAAGATGTCCATGGCTAGCTCCTCTTTGTTTCGAATCGCTCCAGCGGGGTTATCGCATCATCGAACAGCTCCGGATAGCGGGTCTTGAGCCAGCCGTCTTCCCCTTCAAACCGCTCGGTCTTTTTCTTGACCAGCGCCTGCAGCTCGTAAAGGCTCGATAGCGCAATAAGTGAGTCAAGACCCAGATTGCCGTCGAGATATGCCCGCACGCCGTACAGAATTCTCGCCTCCGGTTTGAGCGGGGTACGGCAGTATTCCATATCGAGAAGAAAACAACTCGGCTCTCCGATATAGACGGGGTACTCTAGGGGATATTCAATCTGACAGCCGTAGGCGTACATGTCACTGGTATCGCCATTTTGCCGATGGTGCCTGAGCAGGTCGTCGGCCTTTTTTGCGGCGCATTCCCTGTAGGTGGAAGGCGGAAGCTCATCCATGACCCGCTTCGTGGTCCATGTCTGCATATTGAGGAGCAGCATGGGGTCGCTGGGGTCGCCGTGACGACAAATGATGTCGCCGGCGTGGAATGGCGTCGGGATGTCAAACCACATCAGCTCAAAGGCAAAAGTGGGGTCTTCGCCCTCGCGTTCCTTGTTGATGCAGCGCAGCTGGCAATCCATGACCTTGCCATTTGCGTCGAGCATGAGCTTATCGGCGGCATAGTAGTCTTCGTCCGGATCGATTGGGCGGCGTGTTACTTCAATCGAGGTAGGATTCTCCTCCTCAAGCTCATTCCAGATTGCCTCGAAACATTTTTCGTAGTTGGTGTAGGGGCCATAATTGCACCCGCTCTCATGGGGACTTCCCGTCTTGTCCTCAAAGAAATACATGTGCTTGCCAGGCTGTTTGAACCGGGCGATTTTCTCGCGCTCCCATCTGATGACGTCGCGAAGAAAGATATGGAAGTTGGGGATATTGAACGTGCCGTATCGTCTGTTCATCGCACAATTGGGCATGTTTTTGAGAATCTTTTGCCAGGCCTCGATCTTCTGTTGCAGCGTTTTCTCGTTCGAACGGTCGACGATGAACGCTGCCTCGGGCGTGGTGGGCTCGTAGCCGATGTCCTTTAAGTGTTCCTTGATGTCGGGTGAGTCGAGAAACTCGAGAATGTCCGAACGTATGGCGTTGACGCCGGCGCCGGCCGATGTGCGGTATGGCTGCAGACAGTCGTGTACGACCGATCCGTCCGACCATTGTTTGCCGTAGCTGGGGTCATCGTGCAGCTTTTTCGAGAGTTCGAGCATAAAGGAACAATCATCGGGCAAGTCGCCGATATAGCGTTCGGCGGTGTAGAGCGCAGAGGGTGTGAAGTCGTCGAGGAAGCCGTCCGTGAAATCCCTCAAGCGGAGATTGCCTTCCTCAACGCCGTAGATTTTGCTCGGATAGGCGCACCAAACCTGGTCTTTGAACGAACTATCGTAGTCGTCTTCGAGCACGATGGCGAAACGGGGACCGTGATCGAAGGGCCGACCGTCGATCTTGATGATGTCGCCGGGGGACCAGGGAGTGTAGAAGACCTCACCATTGGCACAGAAGTGCTTGCTATTGTTCCACGGCAAGTGATCGATGCTTTGATGCGGAGTCCGCTGATTCCGGCGGTCGCTCAAAAAGACCAAATCGCCCGTCATGGTCGCGGCGAATATCAGCGAGGCTTGAGCGCGCGGGCAGTCGTGTAAGTCTTCGGCGGTATAGAGCTTAATCCGCCAGAATGATTCGGACCAATCTTCATCGGGGTCGTCATCGACGTATTGCTTCATAAGGGTTTGAGCGGCATCCCAAGAGGCAACGGGGAAGGGGACATCAAAGGTGTCGTGCCCGCGCTCATCTTCACTGTAAAACATGCCGGAGACCAGCAAGATACCGCGGTCACGGTCAACGTTGTAAAGCATATCGAGTGCAGTACTGAGCTGGTCGAGGCCGGAGTCGATCGCCTCGGCGTAATCCGATGAGACCTCTTTGCGAAGCTGCTCGAGCATGATCCGTTTTTCGTCGAGCGTCTTGAGGGAGCCGCCGATGATTTTACAGAGGGAGCCATCTGCCATTCCCATGTGTTTGAACATATGAGCACGCAGCTCATCGTCCTTGATGCAACTGCAAACGAGCTCCCTGCCGGCATCGGTGATTACGGTATCTGCTTGGCTGTCCATAGCAACCTCCAATTCGGTCGTTGCCGTTAGCATCCATCAGAGGTTGTGCTTTGTGGTCCCATTAACGGGTCCCATATGAATCTCGCGTCAAACATACTTCTGGAAACGCACTGGTACATGGATGCGCGCATACTGAATGGACAATCGGTAGTGGCGTTTCAAAAACTAAGCGTAACTGGTGCAACCTCCCTCTAAGAAGGGATCGGCCGTCGCATCGAACAGCTCTGGGTAGCGGTCCTTGAGCCAGCTGTCTGCGTCCTCGAAGCCACGCGCCTTTTTCTCCGCCAGTGCTTGTAGCTCGCATGCGCTGGCCATCGCGGTGAGCGAGTCAACCGCCAGGTCGCCTTTGACATACGCCCTGACGCCGTAGAGAATTCGCTCCTCCGACTTGAGCGGCTCACGATAATAGTCAATGTCCAAAAGAAAACCCTCAGGCTCCCCAATGTAGAAGGGGAAATGCAAGGCGGATGAGACTTGGCAGCCGTAGGCGTACATGTCGCTGGTGTCGCCGTCATATCGGTGCCAGCGCAATAGCTTGTCGGCCTTTTGAACGATGCGCTCTTTGTAGACGGAGGAGGCCAGCTCTTTGTCGGCTCGTTCGGATCCCCAGGTTTGCAGGTCAAACAGCACCATCGGCTCGTCGGGGCGTTGGAGGTTGCAGACGATGTCTCCGGCATGGAAGGGTGTTGGGATGTCAAACCACATGTCCTCGAAATCGCTGGCGGTGCCCGCCTCGTCCCACTCGCTTTTGTTGCGGTAATCGCAAGACATTACTTCGCCGTTCGCATTGAGTAAGGCCATGTCGTCGACATAGTGGTCTTCGCCTGGGTCGATGGGACGACGAGTGATCCTGATGGCTTTGGGATCGTTACCGTCGAGCTCTTTCCAGATGGCATCGAAGCACTTTTGATAACTGCTGTACGGGCCGTAAAGAAGGTCGCATCGGTCACGTCGGTCCCACGAGTAGTCCTCAAAGAAATACAGGCTCTTGCCGTCCGTCCTTATAAAGTGTGCGAACTTTCTTTGCTCCTGCCTGATGACATTGCGCAGAAAGGCATGGAAGTCCGGGATGTTGACCGTATCATTTCTGCGGCTCATAGCGCAATTGGGCATGGTGTCGATGATTTTTTGCCAGCCTTCGAGCTTTTGCTGCAATGTCGCTTTATGCGAGCGGTCGACGATAAAAGCCGCTACGGGCGTGGT
>URNU01000101.1 GCA_900549275.1 uncultured Collinsella sp.
GCCGGCGCCGATGCGCTCAACGCTGCGGGCATTGCGTTTAACCTGTCCGCCGCCACGCTGGGCAACATCGTGGGCGGCGCGGTTCTGGTCGCGCTCGGCTACTGGTTTATCTACGCTAAGAAGTCCGAGGCGTAAGGTACCGTCTGTTTGACGTTGGGCCTCCCGCGGGGCGTTGCCGTGCGGGAGGCTTTTTGGGTCTGGGGCTCGTTGCCGGGCTGTTGGCCTGTTGTGTTTGGCTGATGAAAGGGGTAATCGAGATGGCATCTGCTGTGAAGCGTGACGGTCGCGCCGTGGTGACCACATGCGGGGGATGCTATGCCGATTGCGCCTTTGCGGCACGCGTTGAGGACGGTCGCGTGGTGGCTGAGTTGCCGGTGCCGGGGCATCCGTGCGCGGCGCGTGCCCTGTGTGCCCGCGGGCGGCATCGCCTGGCAATGCCGTTTGACGAGCACGACCGCATCATGCACCCCATGCGCCGACGAGCTGATGGCTCGGGGTTCGATGCGATTACCTGGG
The DNA here is from genome assembly GCA_900549275.1 of uncultured Collinsella sp. Classification (GTDB taxonomy): domain Bacteria; phylum Actinomycetota; class Coriobacteriia; order Coriobacteriales; family Coriobacteriaceae; genus Collinsella. The sequence continues at coordinate 517 of URNU01000101.1, forward strand.
ACGAGGCGTTTGCGCAGATCGCTGCGCGCCTTGGGGGGATTGTTGACGGGCATGGTCCGCGCGCGCTGGGCATGACGCTCGGCGTGCCCTCGTTCGACCGCTACTGGGCGTGTCGTTTTATGCATGCGCTGGGCTCGCCCAACGTATACGGTGCCGATGGTGCCTGCGAGGTAAGCCGACTTACCGGTTGGGAGCACAGCCTGGGCTACAGCCCCGCCTCCGACCTTGCGCATACCGACTGCATCATGTACCTGGGGCGTTCCTTGGTGGATTCGTCGACGACGGGGGCCGTTGATGCGCTCAACGATGCGCGCCGGCGCGGGGCGAAGATTATCGTGGTCGACCCCCGGCGCAGCGGCTCGGCTGCTATTGCCGATCGCTGGCTGCGCGTGCGCCCGGGCTGTGACTTGGCGCTGCTGTTGGGTATTGCCCACGTGTTGATTGCCGAGGGCCTGTACGACCACGAGTTCGTGGACCGCTACGCCACAGGCTTTGACGAGCTGGCGCAGGCGGCCAGTGCTTGGACACCCGAGTGGGCCGAATCGATGTGCGACGTGCCGGCCGCAGAGATTGTCGCCGCGGCGCGCGATCTCGCTGCCGCCGCGCCTGCCGCTGTGGTGGATGCGGGTTTTCATGGTGGCATCGGCATCGCGTATGCCAATAGCACCCAGACCGCACGCGCTATCTGCTTGGTCGATGTGCTGCTGGGCTGTATTGGACATGCGGGTGGCGCGCTCAATCCGCCCACACCGCTTTCACTGGGCGACCTCGATCTCACGCGCTTTGCGACGCCGCCGGTGCCGCGCGAGCCCAAGCTGGGGTCCGAGCGCTATCCACTGGTCGATCCGGTGCGTGGGCTGTGCACGACCATCGGTCAGTCGATTCTTGCCGGCGATTTGCGTGGGCTCATCGTCTATGCCAGTAACCCCGGTGCGGGCTATGGCAATGCACAGGCTTGGTTGGGTATTTTGCAGCAGCTCGACTTGCTTGTGACGATTGATATTCGCTGGTCCGAGACGGCGCGTGCTTCTGACTTCGTGCTTCCCGACGTGACGTATCTGGAGGCCGACCGTGGCGTGGGAACGGTGATAGGCACCAACGATTCGCGCGTGTTCTACCGTAATGCCGTGCTGTCCGTGCAACATGACGACACGCGTCCCGGTCGGGAGATCTTTGCCGGTCTGGCACAGGCGTGTGGCGTGGGCGAGTACTTCCAGTTTACGTCTGACGATCTGGCGGCTGCCCAGGTGGAGCCTTTTGGGATCGATCTGGACGAGCTCAAGGAGCGCGGCTGGGCCGATACGGGCATGGCGCTGCCGACGCGCACGGGTGAGCCGGTGATTTCGCTTGCCGGCGGCAAGATTGCGCTGGCAAGCGACATATGGGAGCGAGCCGGCATGGGTCGTGTGCCCAGCTGGATCGCTCCCATGGTGGAGCCCGGCCCGGGGATGTTTCGCCTCATCAGCGGCAACCGTCCCTTTGAGTCGCATACCTCGCGCAGGCTCGCGGCGGCCGGTGCCGCCGAGGCGGGGTCGGATTTGGACGCCGTGCAGATGAACGCCGATGTCGCCGCTCGCATGGGTATCGCCGATGGCGAGGTCGTCGAGCTTGTGAGCGACATGGGCCGCGATCGCGTCCGCGTGGAGACGACGCCCTATCTGCATCCGGCGTGCATCTTCACCTCGGCCGCTCCCGGCGGGCGTTCGTTTGGCGCCGATGCCGGTGGCGCTCAGGCCTTGGGCGTGGGCCCGCTCGACCATACACCTTTGCGTTGGGACCCGTTGACGGGCGCCGCGCTCACCCAGGAAAACGCCGTTCGCGTGGAAAAGATCGCGGCGCGCGAGGATAATAACGAGTAATTGACTCAGCTGATGCATTCGACTGATCCACGTTTCTTTTGAAAGGCCGCACATGAGCGATAGCCAGAACATGTCCGATGAGGTACGCGCCCGCCTGCGCGCCATTCCTTCCGTCAACGAGCTGCTTGCCGAGTGGCCGGTATTGAAGGCGGCGGGGGAGACCTGCGACGCGGTGGTGCATGCCGCCGTGACGGCCGAGCTCGACGAGGAGCGCGCAGCCATTCGCGCCGGTGCTGCCCCGCGCTCTAAGCGCGACCTAGCCTCTGCCATCGAGTGGCGTGCGCACCGCTCCGCGTTGCCGAGCCTGCGCCCTGCCGTCAACGCTACGGGCGTGGTCATCCATACCAACTTGGGCCGCGCCCCGCTCGCGGAGTCGGCGGCAAAGGCCGTGGCCGAGGTCGCGCGCGGGTACAGCACGCTCGAGTACAGCGTGGACACCTGCTCGCGTGGGTCGCGCAAGGAACATGCCGCGCAGCTTATCCGCTCGCTTACCGGTGCCGAGGACGCGCTGGTCGTTAACAACAACGCCGCCGCTGTGCTGCTGGTGCTGGCGACCCATGCCGCAGGCAAGGAGGTCATCGTCAGCCGCGGCGAGCTTGTCGAGATCGGCGGCAGCTTCCGTATCCCCGATGTTATGGAGGCCTCGGGTGCCAAGCTCGTTGAGGTCGGGGCCACCAACCGCACGCATTTGAGCGACTACGAGCGCGCCATTTCGCCCGATACGGCAATGATCCTCAAGGTCCATCCTTCCAACTATCGCATCGAGGGTTTTCACGAGGAAGTGAGCTCTCGGGAGCTTGCCGCCCTGGCCCACAAGCATGGTCTGCTGTTCTACGAGGACCAGGGGTCGGGCGCGCTGTTGCCCGACGACATCTTGGTGCGCGGAGGCGAAGAAACCACGCCGGCTTCGGTCGCGGCGGGGCTCGATATCGTGTCATGCTCGGGCGATAAGCTGCTCGGCGCCGCGCAGGCGGGCATTATCATGGGCCGCCGCGATCTGGTCCAGGCCTGCGGGTCGCATCCGCTTATGCGTGCCCTGCGTCCGGGCAAGCTCGCACTGGCGGCGCTCGAGGCCACGCTGCGTATCTACATGGACGGGGCGGATGTGGCCCATCGCGAGGTACCGGTGCTCAACATGCTCACGCTTCCGCAGGCTCATCTGGAGCGTCGCGCACGTAAGTTGCGCGATCGTATGGTCGCCGGGCTCGATAAGGCCGGTTGCCCGTGCGCCGTTCAGGTGGAGATCGTCGAGGAATCGTCGACCCCCGGTGGCGGCTCGCTGCCTACCGTGGAGCTGCCCACCATGTGCGTGGCCGTCTGCCCGGTCGACGGGCGCCTGTCCGTCGACGCGCTCAAGCGCTCGCTTGTCCAGGACTTCGACACGCCGGTCGTCACGCGAACTTCGCACGATCGCATTTTGTTTGACGTCCGTACGCTTGTAGGCGACCGCGATATCGAGACGGCGGCATCGACGTTCGTCGCGTGCGTTGAGAAGGCGATTGCTCGATGAGTGAGGTTCAAGTGCTGGTGGAGTGTCCCGTTATCGTTGGCACGGCGGGCCACGTCGACCACGGTAAGTCGGCGCTCATCGAGGCGCTGACGGGTAAAAACCCCGACCGTCTGGAGGTTGAGCGCCGTCGTGGCATGACCGTTGAGCTTGGCTTTGGCGAGCTGGCGCTGCCGAGTGGCAAGATCGTTGGCCTGGTCGACGTGCCCGGCCATGCCCACTACCTGCGCGCCATGGTGCAGGGCGCCACGGGCATCGACGTTGCCGTGCTGGTGGTCTCTGCCGTTGAGGGCGTGATGCCGCAGACCCGCGAGCACGTGCATGTGCTGGAGCTGCTGGGCGTTACGCATATGGTGGTCGCGCTGACGATGTGTGATCTGGCCGATGCCGAGATGACCGAGCTTGCCGAGCTCGATGTCGATGACTTTTTGTCGGGTACTGTGTTTGCGGGCGCGCCGATCGTGCCCGTGTCGTCTAAGACGGGCGAGGGGATCGACGGACTGCTTGCGGTGCTCGACGAGCAGGTAAGTGCCTGCTGGGATGCCTGTCGTGACCGTTCCGAGCGGAGCGATGCCGCACCTCGCCTGCCGATTGACCGCTGCTTTACGATCAAGGGTGTTGGCACCGTCGTGACGGGAACGCTGCACGATGCGCCCGTTGCGGTGGGTGACGAGCTGATGGCTTTACCGTCGCGTACGGTCTGTCGTGTGCGCGGGATTCAGGTGCATGGCGATACGCCGCGCGCGCTGCCTGGGCAACGCGTGGCGCTCAACCTGGTAGGTGACGGTGTCGCGGCACTTGACCGTGGCGAGATGCTCGGCGTGGCGGACCGCTTTGGTCAGACGTTGCGCTTTATGATGACGTTCACCTACCTGGGTCGCGAGGGCGCCAAATCGCGCGTGCTCGAGTCGGGCGCGCGCGTGCATGTGATGGCCGGCACGGCCGAGGTCGTCGGCCGCATCATGCTTTTGGAGGGCGAGGCCCCCATGGCGGTGGGCGAGACCCGTACCGTACAGGTGCGCTTGGAGGAGCCGCTGCCGCTGCGCGCCGGAGACCATGCCGTGGTGCTGTCGTATTCGCCCGTTATGCTCATTGGCGGCGGGCGCGTGCTGCTTTCGCGCTGCCGTCGCTCGCGCGAGCTTTCGGCGGGGGAGCGCACACTGCTTGCAGCGCTTGAGACCGGCGTTGCCGTCGCTGGTGTGGACGCGTGGCTGGCGCTGCAGACGTTGCCAGTCGTGGTCGCCGACGTTGCCGCGGCGCTCGATCTTGTTTCCGGTGAGGCCGATGCCGCGTTGAACGAGTTGGTGGTGCGAGGTGTTGTGCGCGAGCTTGCGGGCTCGGGCGGTACGCTGTATGTGAATGCCGCCGTGCTCGACGCCGCGATGGATGCCCTGGCGGCGACCCTGTCAGCCATGCATGCGGCGTCTCCCAAGGAGACGGGCTTTACGCCTGGCGCCGTTGCCCATGCTGCGTGGCCTGCCGCTGACGATACGGTTGCCGCAGCCCTGATTTCCGAGGGCTGCGCGCGTGGCGTATGCGCTGCCGAGGGGGCCGAGGTGTTCGACCCGCACTCGGCCGCCGCGGCGGCACGCGTGGTGCGCGAGGCCTGCGAACGTATCGTCGCGCTGCTTGACGAGACCGGCCTGGATGCACCGGCGCTTCCCGAGGTGGGCGAACAGCTGCAGCTCGGCCGCGACACCATGACGCGTGCCCTGCGCGAGCTTTCGCTCAACCGCTCGATCGTTAAGGTCGAGCGCGACGTTGCCCTGTCCGCTGCCGCCGAGGCCCATGCGCGCGAGCTTGTTGCCGCTGCCATTGAGGCAGCCGGCGGCGCTGCCACCACGAGCGTGCTGCGTGAGGCCCTGGGTGTGTCGCGCAAACGTGCCATCAGCATCTT
>URNU01000102.1 GCA_900549275.1 uncultured Collinsella sp.
AAGATGTTCTCGCTCTCGAGCTGCGCGGCGGCAGGGAGGGCGTCGGGGATGCGAATGGGCATGGATGCTCCTTACGAATCAGTTGCAGTTATGGTACAACGAGCGGCCCCATCCACGCGAGCATATCGCCCAGCGATGCCGTCAGCGGCCCAAATCACTCCAAAAGTAGAGATTAAGGCATGCCCAAAAAACTATGGCGCTTTAGCCTAGCAAAGTGGCAGCAGGACGCTACAATGGTTCGACGCGAAAAACTCGGCCGAAAGGATACATATATGTACCAAACGCGTAAGATCGGTGTGGTCGGCCAGGGCCACGTAGGAGCACATGTTGCCAACAGTCTGCTCATGCAGGGCATTGCCGATGAGCTGTACCTGTGCGATATCAACGAGGCCAAGGTGACGTCCGAGGTCCAGGACCTGCGCGACTCCCTTTCGTTTGTCCCGTACAACACCAAGATCGTCAACTGCTACGACCACTACGAGGAGCTTGCCTGCTGCGACGTCATCGTCAACGCCGCCGGCAAGGTCGCACTGGCCGCCGGCAACCGCGACGGCGAGCTGTTCTTTACCACCGACGCCGCCCGCACCTTTGCCAAGCGCATCGTCGACGCCGGCTTTGACGGCATCTTCGTGAGCATCTCCAACCCCTGCGACGTCGTGTGCACCGAGCTGTGGCACCTGACCGGCTACGATCCCAAGAAGATCATCGGCTCGGGCTGCGGCCTGGACTCCGCCCGCCTGCGCACCGAGATCTCCAAGAAGGTCGGCGTGAGCCCCAAGTCCATCGACGCCTACATGATCGGCGAGCACGGCTTTAGCCAGCTTGCCGCCTTTAAGGCCGCAACCATCGCCGGCAAGAGCCTTAACGAGCTTCAGGCCGAGAACCCTGACAAGTACGCCTTCGACCACATGGAGGTCGAGGAGCTCGCACGCAAGGGCGGCTATGTGACCTACCAGGGCAAGCAGTGCACCGAGTACGCCGTCGCCAACTCCGCCGCGCGCGTCTGCGCCGCCGTGCTGCACAACGAGCACGCCGTGCTTTCGGCCTCTACGCTTATGACCGGCCAGTATGGCGAGGAGGGTATCTTTACCTCCCTGCCGTGCGTGATCGGTGCCGAGGGCGTCGAGGAGGTCTACACGCTCGACCTTTCCGAGTACGAGCTCGAAGGCTTCCACAAGAGCTGCCAGCACATCCGCGACAACATCGCCCAGCTCGACTGGTGGGATGCCGAGGCCTACGACGTCAAGTAAGCCGCTGGCTACCGCAACCTTGCGAATCTATGCGCGATACTAAGCGGGCCGCGCCGGAAACCCACCGGCGCGGCCCGCTTTTTTTGACTCACGCAGTGCCCCTGCGAATCGAAGATGAATACTTTTCCCGTTACTTAGTACTGCTCGATGCCCATGTAGCGACGAATCTCAGGGCTGTGGTCGAACACCTTTCCGCGGGCGGCGCGCAGCTCGCAGCTCATGTTGTAGAAGAAGATCGGCTCCAGGTACGAACGCACGCTGGCGGGCACCTCGCCCACGCCGTACTCGAGTGCATCGAGCACCATTACCGTATCGGTATGCGTGTTGAGGAACGCCAACGCGCGCTCCTCCATGGGGCGGCACTCGCCCGATCCGAGCTGCACAAAGTAGAACACGCCGGGCTCGGTGGCCTCGAAGGGGCCGTGGAAGTACTCGCCGGAGTGGATGTAGCAGCAGTGCTGCCACTGCATCTCCATGAGCGAGCAGATGGCCATGGCATAGGTCTGGCTAAAGTTGGGGCCGGAACCAAGGATATAGAAGAACTTGTGCTGCTGGCAGAGCTCGGCAAAGCGATCGCCCAGCTCGGCGTTGACCTTCTCGCGGGCGGCGGGCAGCAGCGCATCCATCTGCTTTAGGCCCTCGTACATGTCGGCGAGTGCCTCGTAGCCTTCCTGCTGGTCGAGCAGCTCGGCGGCGATCAGAGCGCCGATGCCCTGAGGCACCTCGGCCTGCGGCACGCCCTCGCCCCAGGGGTAGACCCAGGTGGTCCACTTGCCGTTGTCGATCTTGGAGCCCTCGCAGTCGGTGAGGGCAACGACCTCGGCACCGGCCGCCAGCGCCATCTCGCAGCCGTCGACGACCTCTTGCGTGTTGCCGCTGTGGCTGCAGGCAATAACGAGCGACTTCTCGCCAAGGCTCTTGGGGGCCATCAGGCAAAACTCGCGTGCCGTGTAGACCGTCGAGGTAAACGTGGTGGCCTCGCGCTTGAGCAGCTCGTTGGCCGGCATCAGGTCGATCATCGAACCGCCACAAGCAATCCAAAAGACGTTCTCAATCTTGCCCTTGCGCTCGATGATTTCCTGAACCAGATCATGTGCGTTCATCCTGATGTTCCTCCTTGTGGGGCGGCTTTGAGCGACGGCGGATCGTACCTGCTGTCGTTCTATGTTGTCCTATTTATAGCACGCACGATGACGCTCGTGAAGCCATTTCGCCAAACTTGTTCTATGTTGTTCTATCTGTGGATGTTAGATGTCGAACACGTAGCGCGAGCCCACGATCTTTTGACGCCCAAGCAGCAAGGGCCGCTCGTCCGCATCGGTAAAGTACGCCTCCATATAGAAGAGTGGCTCACCGATCGGGATCTCGAGCAGTGGCGCGACTTGAGCGTCGGCAAGCGCAATCTCCACGGTACAAGGGTCGGATTTGAGCGGCGCGCGGCCCGAATGCTCGGCAACGAGCGCAAAGATTGAGTTATCGGTGAGGTCCTCGTCGGCAAGCGTCTGCAGATAAGGATGGTCAGCCAGCACAAAGGCGTTGTTCTCGAGCATGACGGGCACGCCGTCTGCCGTGCGCACACGCTCGACCACGATGAGCTCGCAGCCGGGTTCCACCCCAAAAAACGCCGCGTCCTCGCGCGTCGCCGCAACCACCGTGCGCGACACCAGGCGTGCTCCGGCCACCATGTCGTTGGCAGCGCAACCCTCGGAAAAGCTCTGAACGTCACCCTTCTGGACAATCTTGCGCTTGAGCTTGGGCGCGCACACGAACGTGCCCCTCCCCTGCTGGCGGTTGAGATACCCCGCGCGCGACAGCTCCTCGATGGCGCGGCGCACGGTGACGCGTCCCACACCATAGGACTTAGCGAGCTCCATCTCGGAAGGAATGCGCGAGCCGGATGCGTACACGCCACGCGCGATCTCGCCCTTTAGGTCGTCCATAACCTGCTGGTACAGCGGAACGGCGGATACCTCAGTGCGCTCGGTTTTATCGTCGAATGCCATCGTTACGCTCCATCCCGTGCATGCTCGGACTCAAACTCTTCAATCGCCGCCATAAACTGCTCGCCAAAGGCGTCGGCCTTTTTCTCGCCAATGCCGTTGACCTGGATAAGCTCGTCGCGCGTCTGTGGACGCAGGCGGCACAGACCGCGCAGGGCCTTGTCGGAAAAGACCATATACGGCGCCATCTCCAGCTCGGTCGAGATCTCCTTGCGCAGGGCACGCAGGCGCTCGAACAACTCGGCATCGTCGCCCACGCGTGGGCGCTGATCCAGCTCGGCCTCCTCGCGCAGCAGATCGACGGCGCGGCGGGCGCGGGCCGAGGCCTTGCGCTTGGACGCGCGACGCTTAACGGTAAAGGCAAACGCCTCATCCTCGACCTCGACGGCACGCGAACCCAGCCCCACGACCGGGTACTGCCCCTGCGAGGTGGCCAGATAACCGCGGCCGCACAGCTGGCCGATGATGTCCTTGATGCGCCCGACCGATTCGCTCGACAGCTCACCGTAGCCGCGGTCCTCGTCCAGATGCATCTGGCGAATGCGCTCGGTGTTGCCGCCGTGGAGCACATCGGCGATGAGCGACTTGCCAAAGCGCATGGGACGCGTGGCCACATAGCGCACGGCAGCGCGGGCCATATCGGTGACGTCCTCGACCTCGAACTGCGTGAGGCAGTTGCTGCAGTTGCCGCAGCTCTCGACGTCGTCCGTGGCGGTGCCGCCCGTACTGGCCGCGGCATGCTCGGCCGCGGCCTCGTCGCCAAAGTAGCGCAGCATGTATTCGCGCAGGCAGCCGGTGGTATTGCAGTAGCCCTCCATCTGGCTGAGCAGACGATATCGATTCTGGAGCGCCCACGCGCGCTGCTCGTCGTCGAGCGCCTCATCGGCAGCATCGCCGCGGTCGATCAGAAAGCGGCGCATGCGAAAATCGTTGCCGTTCCACAGCAAGTAGCAGCTGGCCGGGTCGCCATCGCGGCCGGCGCGGCCCGCCTCCTGGTAGTAGGCTTCGATGCTCTCGGGCACGTTGTTGTGGATCACGTAGCGCACGTTGGGCTTGTCGATGCCCATGCCAAAGGCGTTGGTGGCAACCATCACCTGGATATCGTCGTCGATAAAGGCGCGCTGGCTTTGGCGACGGGCGTCGTTGCCCATGCCGGCATGGTAGCGGCCAACGCGAATGCCGCTGGGGCCCAGTGCCTCGGCAAGCTCGCCCGCCAGCGCATCAACTGTCTTGCGGGTCGAACAATACACGATGCCGCTCTCGCTCGAATGCGCGATCACGTAGTCGCGCACCCAGGCAGTCTTGGCCTTGTCGCCCATCTCCTCGCAACCAAAGTAGAGGTTCTTGCGATCGAAGCCCGTCACTACCGTCGCGGGGTTTTGCAGGCCAAGCATCTGCTGAATGTCCGCGCGCACACGCTCGGTCGCCGTAGCGGTAAAGGCCGCCACGATGGGGCGCTGCGGCAGGGAATCGATAAACTCGCGAATCTGCAGGTAAGCGGGACGGAAATCCTGGCCCCATTGGCTCACGCAGTGGGCCTCGTCAATGGCCACGAGCGGCACGCCAATGCCGGCGGAACCCGCAGCCTCCTGCGCAAAGGCCAAAAAACGCGGCTCGAGCAAGCGCTCGGGCGCCACATACATAAGCTGGTAGCGGCCCTCGCGCGCCCGCTTGAGCACGGTGTTTTGCTGGGCCGGAGTAAGGCTGGAGTTGAGATAGCTGGGTCGCGCACCCGCCGCGAGCAACGCACGGGTCTGGTCCTCCATAAGCGACAGCAGCGGACTCACCACAAAGGTGATGCCGGGCAGCATGAGCGCGGGCACCTGGTAGCAAATGGACTTGCCGGCGCCCGTGGGCATAACACCCAGCGCATCACGACCGGCAAGGATCGCATCGACCATGCGGTCCTGTCCCGGGCGAAACGAGGTGTAGCCAAAATAGGCGCCGAGCGTGTCGAGCGCCATCTGCTGCATGCTATCGGTCATGGTTTCCTAACGTTCAAGTCATCTGCCGCCGATTATACGCCGCCACGCGGACCGGTGCCGCGCGGCTGCCGGCCACGGGCAACGCAATCCAAGGCGAACGAGCGAGGGATTTTTGGACACTTTCCGGATGGGCATGGATAATCTCCCACTTTGAACCCGTCACCAAGCCAAAAACGAGAGATTATCCACGCTCATTCTGTGACTAGTCATTGGGGACGTTTTTGAATGACCAGTCGTTTAAGAACGCCCCCAACGACTAAGGAGTGTCCCCAGGTGCCGACAGAAAAGGAACGTCCCCAAGTGCCGGCCCGGCAACGCCGATGTTTTGGCGCGGACAGCGAAAGCCCGCCAGAGCGAGCAAGGTGCCTTGAAACGAGGCGGCATTGACCTTCTGGTCATGCCGCCGAAGTTGAAAGGCAGATTGCCGCTCTGGCGGGCTTGCAGCGTCGAGCCGTTACGCGGTTTGGTAAAACCGCGTAACTTACATGACCATAACGTAGCGCGATCCCACGTAGTACTGCTTACCCATCAG
>URNU01000103.1 GCA_900549275.1 uncultured Collinsella sp.
ACTATTGAAAAAGTGAATAACGCAATCAATGAACTGTTGAATTGCGGCAGAACGGAACAACCGAACAACGCGACTACGATATAACGGAACTGTTGAACATCGAACTGACCGGGGCTGAATTTTGTCCGCAAGAGTCGTACGCTGCCGTACAAAACCGTCCAGCAGCGCACCGTTAAGGCTCTGCCCTAACACCCGGCGTTTGCGGCGTAAGGTCACGCCATTGTCGAACTGCGTAACTACGGCATAGCTGAAACGGCGAACATCTATAAACCCAAAGAACGCATTGATAAAGAGATGGCGCGTTTTAAATCTCGGACCATAAATCCAAAACAGTGGCGTCCTGTCGAATCGTGGCCAAGTAATCGCAGTAATCGTAAGCATCCTCAGAATCACGCATCACGGCAATCAGTTTTCCGCTACGCGCGTCTACCACGGCGTGTCGAAATCCCGCCGCCTGGCGCATCATCCGGTTACGTTGGCGTTCGATCTCGATCGCATCCAGCAGGAGGTCGCCGTCGTCGTTAGTCATTCGAAGCTCCGATCTAGGCGATTGCCTTTTCCCTTGCATAGGCGATGAACTTCTTCAGCGGCCAGATGCCTCCCCTGAATTGAGGCGGGTATGCCTTTATGTACTGCTTGGGGACGACAAGTTGAACATTGTCGGCCTGCATTTCTTCGAGCTGCTTAATCGTGTTTCCCTGCTGCATCGTGACAAGGAAATGGGTGCGTCCCTTGTTTCGATCTGCCTCACTCAGAATTTGACGCCAACGGTCCTTGCACGTCGTCTTGGCGGCGAGAATTATCAGCTTGTCGGTTGGGAACGACAGGTCGTGATAAGCGGCTCCCGATGGGAAAACGAAGTCAGGCCGCTTGTTCCCCTCGGTTCTAACTTGTTCCTCGAACTCTAGACTGTTTGCTGTGAAGATCGAGCTGAGGTGGTGTTCGAAGGACTTTCCGGCACGGCTTTTGCGGCGGTTGAGGACGGTGTTCGCCAATTTTACGAAGGACTCGACATCCGAGAAGCCGTTCTTGATTTGAGGTCCATATGCCTGCGATTCGAGTTCTCGAAAGATGGAGAACTCGACGCGCGTGTAGTCGACTAGTTTGAAGTCTGGATCCGCTTTGAGAAGATCAACGCGGTCGTGGACGGACTGCTGTATCTCCCTTGCCTTGGCTGACACCTCATCTGACAGCGGGAAGTCTGCACCGCCGGCAACGCCGAGGGTCCTCACGTACGCAGCGATTTCAGCGGCTTCGTCAAGCTCCGGCATAAGGCCAACGGTTGGCGAAAACATGTTTCCGGCGTCTTGGGGACCAAGATTGAACGCTGTCAGGTAGTCCTCGATTTCTGATTCACTCACGAGGATATAGGCCGAATACTCATCTTCGCTGAGTCGGGAAAAGACGAATAACGCCCCGGTTTCCTCAGGCTTCAGGTAAGGGAAACCGCGGCCGAGGCGAGTGAGGCGCAGTTCGCCCTTGCTCTCATACCAAGTGAACGTGCTGTCAGTTTTAACGTCGCCCTGCCACGTTATGCGGATATTCTCGCGTTTCGCGACGTGCTCGCTGGGGAGCTCGCCAAAAATCATCGGGCACGTCTTTTTGCTCAAGAGAACGCCTGACTGGTGTCCGCCGGTCAGGCCAGTATCGTTGGCAGACAAAAACTTGATGTAGGTGTTTGTGCTGCGGTTCGTCGCGTCGATTGCCGCTGCACAGAAGTTCTGATCTGCCATGGTTCTCCTATTTCTCGGAATCGAGCCTCGTCAACTCGGTGACAAGCGCTTTTGCCACCTCGGCCATGAGCGGAACGGCAACAGAATTACCGAACTGCCTATAGGCCTGTGTGTCAGACACCGGAATCTCAAAGTCCTCTGGGAAGCCCTGCAAGCGGGCGCACTCACGGGGCGTAAGGCGTCTTGGGTTCTTTCCGTCCTGGGGAATCAGAATCTCAGAACCGTCCTTGTAGTAGCGCGCAGAAAGTGTGCGAGAGTGACCCGCCGGGTTGGCCATGCCGTAGCCGAAGCCGTTTCCAGCGGCCTTGTGCTTGGCGGCGTAGGCCTGAAGATACGCCCACAGATTGTCGGTGAGGGTGTACTTCTCAGGAATGTCCACATCGAGGATGTCGGCCAGACATGGCTTGATTTTCGGTTTTGGCAGATCAAAGTCGAATGTCGCGCGACCGTCGTAGAAATCCCGATTGAAGCCAATCAGAACGATGCGCTCACGATGTTGCGGGACGTAATCTTGGGCATCCAAAACCTGATAGAAAAGGTCGTAGCCGAGGCCGTCGACAGCATCTTGAATGACCCTGAAGGTGTTTCCCTTATCGTGACTTGTCAGGTTTTTAACGTTCTCGAGGAAGAAGGCTTTTGGGCGCTTCTCGGCTAGGATTCGGCAAACATCGAAAAACAGTGTTCCCTGAGTCTCGTCCTCGAAGCCGGTGGCGCGACCAAGGCTGTTCTTTTTGGAGACGCCAGCAATCGAGAAAGGCTGGCAAGGAAAGCCGCCAACCAGAATATCGTGGTCGGGAATGTCCTGAGCATCGACTTGGGTAATGTCATCGTCGGGAATCTCATGGAAGTTGGCCTCATAGGTTTTGCGGCTGAACTTATTCCATTCGTTTGAGTAAACGCATTTTGCGCCGGTTGACTCCAAGGCAAGGCGCAAACCGCCGATGCCGGCAAAAAGATCGATGAAAGTGTATGTGCTCACTGTTCTCCTGTTTCAAAAATGCAAGCAGTATTTCTGTATATAGAATGTATATACATTCTATATAACTACTCTTGGTCCATTCTCAGCTCGAGCCCTTCGACGATGAGCCGCGAAACGGTCGTATTGTGTTCTGCGGCGTAGGCTGAGATTTCAGCTTTCTGGGCATCGGTAACCCAGAAAGTTATGCATTTGCCCTTCTTTCGGGTGTTAGTTGAGTCGCCCTTGTGCTGAAGGTCCTGGTTTGCCATGAGGGTCGGCGCAGCCTCCTCAGGCACCGTCATTCGACGGACTGGTCTTTTAGCCGGCATAGTGAATCTCCTCATCGTTGCGCAGGATTTCCTTTAGCTCTTCCCAAATCTCCTCGTAGCCGAAAAGGTCGTCACCGAATGAGTTGCCGAAGAAGTTTCGCAGACCCTCGCGACGCCGGACCTGGTGGTCGAAATAGCTCAAGTCGTTATCTTCGATTTCGCTTTGGGCCTTCGCGAACGAAAGGGTGTTGGCAGCGACCTGCGTGAGGAGCACGCCGTAGAAAACGCCGCGTGTGGTGAGCGTACGGGCGGTCTCGATTGTCTTCACGACATCGGCCGCCCCGGGACCCGTCGGAATCACGACAAAATCCGATGCCTCGGCCGCCTCGTCCATGATGTTGCCGTTGGGCGGGCAATCGATAAAGATCCACTTGTCTGGGTCCTTGCGGTACTTGATGCCAGCGCGCCGCACCGTCGCCAGGTTTGCCGACAACACGGGAAACGGCAGGGAGTCGTCGTTCTGGTCAGCAAGAAGCGCCCAGAAGCTGGCGCTCGATTGCGGATCGCAATCGTATACCTCGACGTCTTTGCCTTCGCGCTCGGCGGCCGTAGCCAAAGACATCGCGGTCGTTGTTTTGCCGACGCCACCTTTTAAGTTCATAGCCGAAATAATCACGGGCGTTCCTCTCAAGTGCTGTTGTATCTAACAGTGAGTCTATATAGAAAGTATATACAGTCTATATAGATTGTATATACTTTTCTTTCAACTCGGCGAGCTCGTCGGCTGTAAGCGTTCGCCCCGCGCTCCTCGCCGCACGCAGCTCCTCGAACAGGTCTGACGCCTCGTGTCTCGCCCATTCAATTGCAGCCCGAACGCCGAGGGTGCGAGCTTTCATCAGGTCGGAACGCTTTCCCATAAGGTCGGCTGTCGTCATGGCGTCGAAGTAATCGTCGGTCTCAGTGTTCCATGCCTGGCGCTCATCATCGATGCCGATCTTGATCTGATTGAGAAGATCTTCGTTCTCGCGGACAATTCTCTCGACCTCGGCAGCACGCTTAAAGCCGAAAAAGACCGCCGTCTGCTCATATGGTTCCCACGGATGCGCCGCGACATGGCGCAGTACCGCGCGAACAAGACCTGGCCGATCATTTGCATACTTCCGCTTGAATTGCTCGGCCTGTTCCTCGATAACCTTATGAGGCCGGTACGTTGGACGCCTGTCTTGGTTCATAGCCTTCTTGTATTCATTCTGCCATCCAGGCTTGAGCCATTTATAGACAGTCGGACGGGACACCCCAGCGACGCGAGCTAGCGCCGACATACTTAAACCAGGGTTCTCAGTCGCAGTTTTCCAAACCTGCACGGCCTTCGTCGGCGCTCCATCTCGGTTGCCGTTATCCCACCAATTCGTGCCATGGGCCTTCTGATTCAGGTCCCTTGTCATGCGGGCCTTTTCAAGAGACAAATCCTTCGGGAGTCTCTTGTCTGGCGGATTACTACCATGTCCCATCTTCTCACCATATGAGACAGCGGCCTTTCGCTCGCAGAATCCCTGAGTGTAACGACGCGCCCGCCCAGCCGCTGAGCCGCCCTCAAACGCCTCCAGAGCCGCCGCCACGTCGTTAGCGGTAAACCTGTTGCTTGGCTCTACCGAAAGGGCGTCAAATCGATCAAGAAGGCCGTATGCATCGTCCTCAAGCTCGTCGTAAGAAACGCCACACTTGTTAGCCATGACAGCAAGATAGAAGATGCACCAATAACGGTGATCAACTGATGCCTGATCCCTGATGACGCTCAAAACCCGATCGTAGCCGGCACGGCCATACGTCCACCCTCCGCGCGGATCGTCGTTAACAACGCACCTTTCATACCACTCGGGCCACAATTCTTTTGCCTGGGCGATCGGAGTCTTCTTGCGGGCCTCCTGCGTAAGTTCTCGAAGAGCTGCAAGACCATCCATATCCTTCTTGCCCCGCAGCTTTTGAACAAAAGACAGCAAATAGGGGATTGTAGCAGGCGGGGTCGCATCGTGAGAAAAACACTCGGCAACATACGGCTGCTTAATCTTTGGATTGCCGATGTCCCCATTGAGCTTCGTGGCGCTTCCGACCATCCGGAAACCTTGGAAGATGCCCTGAGTCTGCTTCTTGTCTGGGTCGCTGGCGCTTGTGTTGGCGTTCCAAACTCGGTCGGTCAGCTCGCGCTTGAGGACCTGTAGACCAGTGACGTAGCGGGTCATAAGCGGCACTGGATGTTCGAGAAGGTAAACGACGTGAAGGCCTGTCCCTGAGCTGACGAGATAGTTGGCATAGGGAATTGCACCACGCTCCATCTGGTGGAGCAAGTTATCAAGCTCGCGTTCGCCAACGTAATCGAGATCGATCATGATGGCATGCAAGTATCGGGCATTACGGCTGCTGCGGCTCTTGCCGTAATAGCTGACCGGAGCCAAAAACATAAACGTGTTCTGCTCAATCGACAGCTTTCGAAGCTCTTCAAGTTCTTCAAGACCGTCATGAAGCGTGTATCGATGCATAATGCGTTTTACAAGTTTATTGCCCTTTGGGTCGACTCCTCGTTCTATCTCCTTGCCGGTGTCCTCAAGAACAATGACGTTGGGCTTACCATCGGAATCGTTACCCTTCTTCTGGAGAGTCCCATTAGGAAACATAGCGTGATAAAAGGTGTCGGGATCGCAGTAGCTCCAACCCAAACGATAGGCGTCAAACAACTTCTCGTTTCTCACCTGATTTGCATGTCGCTCATTCTCATACCAGCGTCCATCATGCTCACTGGAACTC
>URNU01000104.1 GCA_900549275.1 uncultured Collinsella sp.
ACGAGGACGGCGACAACCAGACCGGCGAGGTATTCGTAGCGGCCGTGTCCATAGGGGTGACCTTCGTCCGCCGGGCGACTGGCAAGGCGGAATCCGAGCAGGCTCACGATATTGCTCGAGGCGTCGGAGAGGTTGTTGAAGGCGTCGGCGACAAGCGAGACAGAGCCGGCGAGCAGGCCCGCGATGCCCTTGGCTAGGCACAGGGTAATGTTGAGGCCAATGCAGATGAGGCTTGCGGCAAAGCCCGCGTTGGTGCGACAAGTTGTATCGACCGGCTCGTCCTCACTGCCGGGAACAAGCGTATGTACCAGCCGATTTACAAATAGCATGGCAATCGTCCTCACAATCATGGTTAAGGGGATAGTGTAGCTCGCATGGGCGCACCGTGCGCCTATGCTCAGAAAATGCAGCAATGGTCTGCCCACGTTAACGAGCGACGTGGGATGAGCGGGGGCGTATCGTCCGGCGAGTATGGTTTCCCGACTCGTCGATGGGCGGACCGCGTTTCTGCGCTACCATTTGCACTAGTTATGACTGCAGCCGTGCCGCATGTGCAAACCGTGCGCCGCGGATTAATTGGAAGGGGAGCTATGGCGACGAGCGTTACGCCTGAAATCAACGGATACGAGCTGACCGATGATCAGGTTGGCAAGCTCCGCAGCTGGTGCAAGGGCAACGCAGGAGCGGCGTCGTCCGCGACGGGTGAGACGTTCACGCGTCCGCTTGCTCCCGTACTTGTTGGCGGCGACCTGTTTATCTACTCGATGAGCCGCATGTTTTTTGAGTCCTATGGCGTGAGGCCGCTTGTTCTAATCGCGGAAAACGTCAAGATCGTCACGACGACCAAATTCGCCGAGATCATGTATGTTCGCGGTACCGATGACGAGCCCACGCTGCTCGGCGCCCTCAAGGCCGTCTCGGATGCCGTTGCGCCCTGTGACCCGATGCTTCACGTTTTGGGTACGGGCGATTGGTATGCCCGCACGTTTGCTCGCAATGCGGAGCTGCTGCGCTCCTGGGGCTTTACCACGCCGTATTGCGACTATGACACGTTTGATTCCATTACGCAAAAAGGTATCTTCCAGGGCATTTGCGACGAGCTGGGCATCGCCCATCCAGGTACCTATGCCATGCCTTGCGACGAGTCGGTCGAGGCCGTTGACCCGTATGCCTGCCCATTTAGCTTCCCAGTCATTGCCAAACCTTCGAATTCTGCTGCCTGGCATTATGTCGAGTTTGACGGCAAGGCAAAGGTCATGACGGTTGACTCCGCGGAGGAGCTCGCCCGCGTCTACTCGGCGCTTCGCCCTTCGTGCTACGACAAAGACCTGCTGGTTCAGGATATGATTCCCGGATTCGATGAGTCACTCTATTCCATTACCTGTTTTGCCTGGCAGGGCAAGGTTGAGTTCTCTGTCTTGGGCCACGTACTGCTGCAGGACCACGCGCCCTCTGCCATCGGCAACCCGGTCGTGATCGTAGGCGATACGGAGATGCCCGCATGGAAGGTTAATCTTCTAAACGATGCGAAGCGCTTCCTCGAGAAGGTCAACTATACGGGATTTGCCAACTTTGACGTTATGTACGACTCTCGTGACGGCTCGTATCGTTTCCTTGAGGTCAATGCCCGCCTGGGGCGCAACTCGTGGTACCTTTCGCTCGCGGGTATCGATCTGCCGCGCGTTATGGTCGATCACTGGATTGCCCCCGCATGCCTTGGTACGGAGCCGACGGTAACGTATGGTACCCAGGGCGAGCCCTCCCATGCGTCGCGCGCATTTACGTTCAAGATGGTTCCCGATGCCGTCATCAAGCGCTATGCCGCTTCTTGTGCCGATAAGGACTATGCGCTTTCGGACAAGGCGGATGAGTCGCCCGTTCTGTGTAAAGCGGACACGCTTGAGCACAGGCTCTGGGGATGGATCACAAATATGAACCAGATTCGCAAGTTTAAGCGCTACGTTGGAGATGCCCGCAAGTAGCAAATAAGGTCCGGCCGCCAAGACGGCTTGGGACTTTATTGGTTGGTGCGACAAGTTGTATCGACCGGCTCGCCCTCGCTGCCGGGAACAAGCGTATGTACCAGCCGATTTACAAATAGCATGGCGTATCTCTTCGCATCCTCGTTTAAGGGGACAGTGTAGCCCGCATGGGCGCACCGTGCACCGATGCTCAGAAAATGCAGCAATGAGCTGCCGGAGCTAACGGGCAGGGCTTCTTGTCCGACCGGGTGCTCCATTTTGGGCCACATGGGTATGGGCATGTGCCTGCCTGCCCGACATACTTAATGTCGACAGCCCCTGCGCAAAGGAGGACGTATCCATGGACGAGATGTTTGCCATTAAATGCCAAAACTGCGGCGGCCCTATGTACTCACACCAGGCTAAACGCAGCTTTGAATGCGCCTATTGCGGCACGGTCGTTCCGTGGCAGGCCGATGCGGGGGAGCCCAAGAGCGCCCTGGGCATTCGCCATGCACCGCTGACGGTTGTCGATGGACTGCTTAAGCTCACCCATGTGTCGCAGCTCGAGCGCCCGGAGGACCCCGACTGGTATTTCTTCAATTCGTACTGGCGCAACCAGTCGGTTCTGGAGCATCTGCTGTGGGAGGACCGCGGCACGGCGCAGGAGTTCCAAGAAGTTACGCACGTGAGCATTCCCTGCCCCTTCTGCGGCGCGTCCTTTGAAGGCGAGTCCACACAGCGCGTGTTTGAGTGCCCGTCCTGCGGCAATAAGATCGGCGTTGCCGACCTGCTCAAGCCCGGTACTTTCAGTAAACGCCTGACCATGGGCGTTGGTGCCGAGTACGTGCCTGAGCAGGGTATTCCCTGCGAAATCTCGCCGCAGCAGGCACGTGCCAACGCGCTGCAGCTGGTGCGCCAGTACCCCAACGCCTTTGCCGGGCACGACGTGGAAGACGCGATTCAAAATGACATGATGCTCTTCTACTTCCCCATGGCGCTCGCGGACCTGCGCATGATGGCAAGCTTCCCGGGCAAGGGCCTGAGCAAGGAGACCCTGGTGTACTACGAGGTGCTCGACTGGGCGTATCCGCGGGCAAACTACCTGGATGTTCGCCTTATGGGCATTCTGGAGCCGTGGGACTTTGCCAAGGTTGGGCCGTTTGACCCGGCCATGCAGGAAGGTGACTTCCGCGTTGTCTCCGTCGATGCGTCCACCAAGGACCAGGTGGTCATTGATAAGCTGGCACTCGACATTGCGGGCAACGATGCTGAGGCGGTGCTGGGGCTCAATAAAAAGAGCATCCGCACCTGGGCGCGCAAGGCCCGCAAGCACAAGGATGGTCTGGTGATGGTGCCGGTCTACTTTGTCGATCGTCCCGCGTCGGACAGCCGCGAAGGCGAGCAGGTGCGCATCGCCGTGAACGGCCAGACGGGTCGTGCGGCCGCGGTGGTGTTTAGCGACAAGCGCGAAATGCACGTTATGGCGCCGCTCAACCCGAGCCTGCATCTGTCCGGCGAAAGCACCGTGCACGCCACACCCATCGAGGTCAAATACGTTAAGTCGCCCTTCCTATACCAGATCGTGCGCCGTGGAGGCGGCGAGCAGCCGCATCAGGTTGCAGCGGTTGCCGAGGGTTCCTACCGAGAGGAAAAGCCCAAGCGCAAGGGATTGCTCGCCGCGATTTTTGGTAAGTAGGGGAGTGGTGCTGGTTGGGGTCGTGATGCGATAACCAACGACACGGGGCAGCTCGCAGGAGTGCGGGCTGCCCCGTTTTTTGCGGCGAGACATGGCGTCCGAGCTGCCGTAGAGACTTAGCTAAATGGCTATTTAGCTGCTTGAGATCGAGCTCTGAGACATCGATCTCGCCCGTCATAAGCTTGGGGAGAAGGGCGTCGCGAAGCGAGCTTAACTTCAATGACTCCTCTTCATTTACGCGCATCATGGAGTGCAACGATGCGGCCTCTTCTTCAAAGGCTGTGAGCTCTTCGTCTGACGGAACTAGAATCTCCTCAATCTTCAAGTCGCGTGTATTGATTGCAGCGAATGTAGCGCCGTTGGCTTTAGCTTTGAGCGACCTTACGGCCCTCTTGATTATTTGATATGCCGCAGGCTGCGAAATGCCTAGACCTCTAAACGCAAAGCAAGATTGATTCATGGCCATTGGCTTGCCCGCCATTGCGACCTTCCCGACGGTCCCCCTTGCTGTTAAGAAAACAGTATCAACGGGGTAAAGCTCACTATTGCAGTTTTCGAGGCCCAATTGCGTTATGCGTTTGGCTGTCGTCAGGCAATATGTAGAACCATTTGCATCGCCTGGTCCGAAGAAGGGAATTTCGCCGTCTTCCCAGTATTCGCTAATTTTCGTCCTGGGCGTTCCGCCGCTTAGTATCTCAACAACATCGGTAAGCGTTTTTTCTTCGGCTTGTCCAAGAGCCTTCTCGAACAGACCGTCAACAGCATCAGCTAAATAGCCATTTACTTCACTATGCACAACGCGCCGTCCACACTGTGGCTATCGTACTCGACGAAAGGAGCAGCGTGGAAACTGTCATCAATACCGTGCTTTCAGAAATGCAGGGCCTTCTCGACCCACACCAGCTCAAGCATCTAGCCATTACGCTTAGACGGGCACTTGGACCGAAACAAGCGGAACCGGGACAAGATCTGCTCGCGCTCTTTCTCACCGCTAAAGAGGTCGAGGGATGCTCTCCTAAAACCATTGCATACTATGAGGCAACTTTGCGGCATATGAACGCGGCGCTTGCTAAGTCCTATACGCAGGTCGAAAGTGATGACCTGCGGCGCTATCTCAATGATTACGAGACGGCCCGCGGTTCCAGTAAAGTCACAATCGATAATATACGCCGCATTATGTCGAGCTTCTTTTCGTGGCTTGAAGATGAGGATTACATTGTAAAAAGTCCCGTAAGGCGCATTCGTCGCGTCAAAACAGTTCAAGTAACCAAAGAGGTGCTTAGCGATGAGGAGCTGGAGGTCTTGCGAGACGCCTGTGAGTCCAAGCGAGATCTTGCCATCGTTGATCTACTCGCTTCGACGGGCATGCGTATTGGCGAACTTGTGCGACTCGACAGGAAGGATGTCAATCTACACGAGCGCGAATGCCTTGTAATGGGAAAGGGAAATAAGCAGCGCCCCGTTTACTTCGATGCGCGCGCTAAGCTTCATCTCACGGAATATCTTGCGAGCCGCGTCGACAAGAGTCCTGCACTTTTTGTCGCACTCGATTCCTCAGCTCGACGCATTACGGTTGGGAGCATAGAGCTCCGTTTACGTGACCTAGGCAGAAGCGCCGGCATCAATCGCGTTCATCCGCATAAGTTTCGCCGTACACTTGCTACCCATGCCATCGATAAGGGAATGCCCATAGAGCAGGTGCAAAAGCTGTTAGGCCATGCGAAAATAGACACCACCATGCATTACGCCATGGTTAATCAGAACAACGTAAAGGCTTCGCATAGGAAGTATTTGGAATGAGCTGGACGCAAAAGACCTTGGGAGAGATTGTTAATCTAAAAAGGGGGTTTGACCTCCCCTCCAGCAACAGAGTTGATGGCCCCTACCCTGTTTTCTCATCTTCGGGACAAACGGGTACGCATTCGGAAGCCGCCGTTAAGGGGCCATGCGTCATAACCGGGCGTTATGGAACTATTGGGCAAGTTTTTTACTCCGATGCGGCTTGTTGGCCGTTAAATACGTCTTTGTACTCCACGGAATTTAAGGGCAATAATCCTAAGTTTGTTTATTACCTACTCAAAACTCTTCCGTGGCGAGATTA
>URNU01000105.1 GCA_900549275.1 uncultured Collinsella sp.
TCGATGAGGTCGCGGTCGCGCAGGGTGCTCGGCACGTCGCCGGCCACGATACGCTGGGCGATGCCCTCGACGATGGCAGTTTTACCCACGCCCGGCTCGCCGATGAGCACGGGGTTGTTCTTGGTGCGACGGGACAGGACCTGGATGGTACGACGAATCTCGTCGGTACGGCCGATGACAGGGTCGAGCTTGCCGGCGCGGGCAAGATCGCAGATGTTGCGTCCGTACTGCTCCAGCGCCTCAAACTGAGTCTTGTCCTCGGCAGACGTCACGCGGTCATCGCCACGTAGCTCCTCGTAGACCTGCTCGATGCGCTCCTTGGTCACGCCGGCGTCGCGCAACACGCGGCCCGCCTCGTCCTTGTCCTCGGCAAGTGCCATCAGCAGATGCTCGGTCACCACAAAGCTGTCGCCCATCTTGGTGGCCTTCTTTTCAGCCTTCTCGATGACGCGGACGAGTTCATTGGAAAGACCCATCTGCTGGCCCTCGCCCGAAACCTTGGGCGCGCGGTCGATGGCATCCTGTGTGGAGCGTGCAAGCTGAGCCGGGTCGGCACCGATGCGCTCGATGATCACGGAGATATTGCGCTCGCCGGCACCGAGCAGGGCGGACAGCAGGTGAATCGGCTCCACCGCGCCGGCCTGCGCGTCGGCAGCCGTGCTCATGGCGGTCTGCAGCGCCTCGCGCGACGTCATTGCTAGCTTATCGATTCTCATGGAATCACCTCTCTTGGGGCGGCCGCCCTACGGGGCGGCTTCACGTTGTTCGAGAAGTATTGTTGCCAGCTTTGCGCGATCTTATACACAAATCTAAGTCTCTATATATAAGATTTTCTGAGTGATTGATGGATAGGGGTAAAGATGTCGGCCCGCCGCCGCACAGGTGCGCTACCGTCTCAATCTGTAACATCTATCGACCGTTTCTGGCTCCAGATGTTACAAATCAAGATGAAATGGCCAACGGCGCCCGTTTATCTCAATCTGTAACATCTACTCGGCAAATAGGGCTCTATCTGTTACAGACCGAGACGAACGGAAGACACCCGAATCGAAAATCTAAATCTGTAACACCAGGCCCACTTTTAGCGGCCAAGATGTTACAGATCGAGACAGACCGAAAACCACCACAAAGAGGACAGGCACCTTTGTGGTGGTCGCGGTCTCTACTCCTTCGCCGAACCCGTACTTCCCGATTCGACGGTCCAGGGCATCTCATCCTCGAACAGCCATGTACGGGCAGACCCACTATCGCGTGCAGTCTGCGGGTCAGGCAAGCAGGTCTGTTTATAGGCATCTTGGATACACTGACCCATAAAATCGTTGAGCTCGGTCTGGTCGCCCTCCATGACATAGGCGACATCGCCGTCCATGATGTAGATGCCCGGACCCTCATTGCCCTCGTAGCCCGGATCGTACGAGACATCACATAACTTGGCGCCGTTTGCAGTGTCCAGCTCGATGGAAGAGTGGCATCCGCCAACCATGTCGTTCGCTTTTGCCCGATAGGACGCATATCCGTACCAACGCTTAAATGTTTTGCCCTTGAGTAGCTCGGACGCCCTATCGATCAGGCTTGTATCCGTGGTATAGCGCATGGCCCCAAGCTGAATACGCGGATAATTGCTAATACCCAGCACAGCCGGCTGCTCATCAAAATCAACGGTAATGGCCTCGGGCTTGTCGTCGCCGGTCAGAAGTTCGACAGATTGAGTCACAGGCTTGACCACCGGCTCCGTCACCGCAGCAGGTAGAAATGCCATACCGACAGCGCCCGCGCCAACCACAGCGATCGCAAGCGCCAAGACAATCAATCCAATACGGGCAGAACGGCTCACGGCAAAACACCCCACAATGCAAACCTTCGCCACCTGCACTAATGATACCGCCAGCTAACACTATTACCAAAAGAAGCCGCGCGCTCCTCACCACCACAAAGGGGACAGGCACCTTTGTGGTGGTTTTCGACGCTAACGGTCGACCATCTCGCGCCATGAGATTAAACTTGAATTGTTCTCTGAACATATCCATTTCTGCCTATCCTCAACAGATCTTTGTCTCGAGGAGCGCATGTGAAGCCGTCTCATTCCACCGGTCGTAACGTCATCGCCATTCTCGCCATACCCATCGTGATGCTCTTCCTTATCGTCATCACGCCCTTTTCTTTTGGTATCGCCTCGCCCTTCGATCTTTGCGGGATGATCGACGCCGGCTCGCGTGCCACCTCGCTCTCCTTTGTCTGCCGTGGCGTGTTCTACGAATATGCAATTCCCACCGGAAGTTGGCAGTCCAAGTTACCGTTGCTCGGCAAGGTCGACGGATGCTCCCCCTATTTCTGCCTTGAACCTCAGGCGCTAAACTATCTAATCGACGACCAGCCACTCGACTCCATCACCCTCGCCTACGACTACGCACCAAACACCGATGAGCGCCACATGAACCAAGTCCTCGACAAGCTGCTTGGACAGTGCGGGCTCACCGCGGAAGCCGGTCGAACCATCTATAGCAACCGGAAATTAAAGCGAACAGAACTCCGCCGTGTCGGAAAAATCAAAGGGCGAAACGGGGCCGCCTACTGGGATGCCTGGGCAACACGCGACAAGGGCGAATTCGGACACAGCACCTATATGGTCACTGTCTACACCAAAGACGGAATTAAGGACAATGTTGACGATTTCGCGTCATCCAAACTCGGCATCCCCAAAACAACCAAGCCCGCCAGCCCAGATGAAATCCTGTAGAGACGCTCATTAGAATGTCGTTCAGCGAGCACGGCAGCATCGAGCTCGCCCCCCACCACCACGAAAGGGACAGGCCCCTTTGTGGTGGTTTTCGACTCTGGCACTCGACTGTCTCGATCAGTGACATCTAGCAGCTCTTTTCGATCTTAGATGTTACAGATTAAGACGAATCGAGCCACCACAAAGGCGCCTGCCCCTTCGTGGTGGTTTTCGACAAAAAGAAGCCGCCCCGAAAACAGAGACGGCATCAAGCAAGTCTATTTATTAGCGTCCCCCAAGACCCAACGAGAACGTCGCGGTAGCCCCGGCCATACCTTTCCCTCGGGCGACCCTCGCGAAGCGCGTGAGCACGAGGGAAAGGTGTGGCAGGGGCGTACAGCAGAGTTACTCGGCAGCGGCCTTGAACTTGTTGTAGTTGATCAGGCAGCCGGCCTTGACGATGGCACGCTCCTCCGCCGTCATATCGGCAATGTAGAGCTTAATCTGCTCGACCGCACCGTCGGCGCGCACCACGTAGGCAGCGATGTCCTTTAGGTCGCCGTCGAGCGCGGCGCGGATACCCGGCACAAAGACGTAGTCGCCCACCTCAAAGTTGGGCTCGGCCTCCATCTGGAAGGGCACCATGCCCCAGTTCATCACGTTGGAGCGATAGCGCTTGGTGGCGTACTCGTGGACGATGTTGGCCAGACCGCCAATCACGCGCTGGCAGCTCGCGGCCTGCTCGCGGGCAGAACCGTCACCGGGCTTCTTGGCATAGAGCATGGAGCCATACTCGGTCGCCTTGGCATCGGCCGCGACGCCCGCACCGGCCAGCGCCTCAAACACGCTGGCAAGCTCGGCATCGATTGCCGCCAGGTCGCCTGCGGCCTCACCGGCCACGCGACGCTTCTCCACCGCGTCAACCTCCTTGGAGCGACCGACGTAGGCCGGATCGCGACGGCTGAGCGTAAACTCTGCCAAGCCCAGCGGGTTGGAGCGGAAGGAACTCGTCTCGCCCGAAGGAATGAGCTCGTCGGTCGTGGTGACCGGGTCCATGATCTTGGAGCACACCTTGAGCAGGATGTCGTCGCCGAGGGGCTCCATCGCGGGCCACGGCTTGATGTTGGGACCCTCGACCAGCTCGTCGGCAGGCTCCGCCTTGCCAAAGCCCCAGTACACGCGCTTCTTGTACGGCGCATCGTCAAAGGTGTACTCGCAGGCCTCGTCCCAAGTCTCCTCAGGCAGGTCGGTCGCCGGCGTCAGGATGCCGCCGTTGGCAGCCGTCGCCGCAATGGAGCGGGCGTCCATCAGGGCCACGGCGCTCAGCTGGCCATTACCTGGCTTGGAACCCTCGCGGTTGGGGAAGTTGCGCGTGGTGTGGCGGATCGAAAGGCCGTTGTTGGCGGGCGTGTCGCCGGCGCCAAAGCACGGGCCGCAGAACGCCGTGCGCACGATCGCACCGGCCTCCATAAGGTCGTAGATGTAGCCACGGCGCGTGAGCTCGAGCGCCACGGGCTGGCTTGTGGGATAGACCGACAGCGAAAACTCGCCGCAGCCGGTGTTGGCGCCCTTGAGCACGCGGGCAGCCTGGACCACGGAGTCGTAGTTGCCGCCCGAGCAGCCGGCGATAACGCCCTGCTGCACGTGCAGCTTGCCGTCGACGATCTTGTCGAGCAGGCTAAAGTGTGTCTTGCCCTCGCCGATCTTGGCGGCCTCGAGCTCCACCTCGTGCAGAATGTCCTCGAGGTTCTCGTTGAGCTCGTCGATCTCAAAGCCATTGGAAGGATGGAACGGCAGCGCGATCATGGGCTTAATGCTCGACAGGTCGACCTCGACGCAACCGTCGTAGTAGGCAACATCGGCGGGCTTGAGCTCGCGGTAGTCGTCGCCGCGGCCGTGCATGGTCAAAAACGCGTGTGTGTCCTCGTCAGTTGCCCAAATGGAGGAAAGGCAGGTGGTCTCGGTGGTCATGACGTCGACGCCGTTGCGGTAGTCGGTCGTCATACTCGCGATGCCGGGGCCCACAAACTCCATGACCTTGTTCTTGACGTAGCCCTTGGCAAAGACGGCGCGGATGATGGCGAGCGCCACATCGTGCGGACCGACACCGGGGCGTGGGGCGCCCGTGAGGTAGATGGCGACGACGCCGGGATAGGCAACGTCGTAGGTGTCGCGCAGCAGCTGTTTGGCCAACTCGCCGCCGCCCTCGCCCACGGCCATGGTGCCCAGGGCGCCGTAGCGGGTGTGCGAGTCGGAACCCAAGATCATCTTGCCGCAACCGGCGAAGTTCTCACGCATAAAGGAGTGGATGACGGCGATGTGCGGCGGGACGAAGATGCCGCCGTACTTCTTGGCCGCGGAAAGGCCAAAGACGTGGTCGTCCTCGTTGATGGTGCCGCCCACGGCGCACAGCGAGTTATGGCAGTTGGTGAGCACGTAAGGCAGCGGGAACTGCTCCATGCCCGAGGCGCGCGCCGTCTGGATGATGCCGACAAAGGTGATGTCATGGCTCGCCATGGCATCGAAGCGAATCTTGAGCGCCTCGGGATCTCCGGACGTATTGTGTGCCTGGAGGATCGAATACGCGATGGTGCCGCGCTTGGCATCCTCGGGCGTCTGCGTAATACCGCGCTCGGCGGCCTCGGCCGCAGGCACAACCTCGCTGCCGCCGCGCAGGTAGATGCCGTCCTCGTACAGCTTGACCATACTGTCTCCCACTCTGCCCAAAAGATTTGGGCGCATAGCATACATTCGTTCAATATCGTGCCATAGAACGGTTGCAAGTGGGTTACGAATCTGCGCGTTCACTTTATCTCGGTAAAGTAATGGACGAGCCCGGCGAGGGCCGGCAGATTTGGTGTAAGAGTGTCCCTTCGACTAGTCATTTAAGAACGTCCCCCATGACTACCGCATCCGGAGCAAGGCAACGCCGCGGGTAGAGGACGGACAGACACTATGACCCAATCCGAGGGCACGGAAACGACAGGAGCCCCCGCTCGTGACCGCGGGTCGGGGCTGCGAC
>URNU01000106.1 GCA_900549275.1 uncultured Collinsella sp.
CACCTGCTCGACCTTAAGTCCAACGTCATCGTCGGTAAGAAGATCCCGGCTGGTACCGGCCTCAAGCCGTACGCCAACGCCAAGCTGACGTATCGCACGGCCGACGGCTATGTCGACATCGACGGCCCGGCTTCGCCCAACGCCAAGTCGCTGCCCGAGTGGGCTCCGGTTGAGCTCAAGGACCTGGACGAGCAGCTCCCGCAGCAGCTCGACTGGGCCGGCTACGACGAGTTCGGTGGTGCTGACGGTTCGTTCACCCGCAACGGCCACACCATCTCCGCCGAGAAGGCTCGCCTGTACCTGTTCGACGACCTGGGCGTGTCGCAGCGCTGGACCAACAAGTTCAGCGAGGTCGGCATCGAGACGGTCGGCGACCTGGTCGGCAAGTCCGAGGAGGATCTGCTGCGCATCGATGGCATCGGTGCCAAGGCGATCGAGGAGCTCCGTGACGGCCTGGAGGCCCACGACCTGCTCTACATCCTCGAGAACAACGACGACGTTGCCGACGAGGAAGACCTCTCGCAGCTGCTGCAGATGGTCTTTAGCCCCGACGGTCCGGACGATATCCTGCTGGGTACTTCCGCTCCGACGCATCACGCCGACGCCGACGAGGAGCTCCTGGGCGCCCCGATCGACGACAAGAAGGCTCCCGCCAACGGCGCGATCAACGAGGACGTGGCTTCCCTCGACGAGCTGCTCAACCAGCTCGTGGACACCGACGACGCCGAAGAGGCCAAGGACAACGACGAGGAGTAATTTCCAAGTACGTTAACCGTCCTTCCAAAGACCCGTTTCCCAACAGGGGAGCGGGTCTTTTTTGGTGAGGAACGTTGCCCCGAAGAGCACGTCGGATCCCCGGCCCGGGCGGCGCAGGGGTTAAGTTTGTCGCGAGTTCCGCACGAGCCGGAGGCCACTTAATGTGGCCTCCGTGCGAGCCAGGACTGTAGAGCAGCAAACTTAACCCCTGCGCCGCCCGGGCTGGGAATCCGCCCCCGCGCACAGGAGGGGATTCCTTTTGTGTAGGCTTTGCGGAAATGTGCTCATTTTGGGATACGCCCGGCGGCGTGGTCTGTTGACGGCACAGCTAACGGCACGTATCCTATCGAACTGCGTGTTTCGTAGGGGGATGCTGACCCCTCGATTCAAGCCGTTGCACTTTACAGAAAGCTGGAATCATTCGAGAAGGAGTACGCTTTGCCTACTATTAACCAGCTGGTTCGCCAGGGCCGTCGTTCCGTGCCCAAGAAGTCCAAGAACGCTGCTCTGCAGCACAACTCCCAGAAGCGCGGCGTGTGCACCCGCGTCTTCACCACGAGCCCCAAGAAGCCGAACTCGGCTCTTCGTAAGGTTGCCCGTGTTCGCCTCGTCAACGGCATCGAAGTTACTGCTTACATCCCGGGTGAGGGCCACAACCTGCAGGAGCACTCCATCGTGCTCGTCCGCGGCGGTCGTGTCCGTGACCTCCCTGGTGTCCGTTATCACGTCATCCGTGGCGCCTACGACGCTGCTCCGGTCCAGAACCGTATGCAGGCCCGTTCCAAGTACGGTGCTAAGCGCCCCAAGGCCAAATAAGCCAGATAACGTTTTGATACTTTCGCCGTGTGCCGCCTAAGCGCCGCACGGTAGACACTTAAGGAGATTTCACATGCCGCGTCGTGCAGCAGCTAATCGTCGTGAGGTTCAGCCTGACGCCGTTTACAACAACCGCCTGGTGACTCAGCTCATCAACAAGGTCCTTCTTGACGGCAAGAAGGCCACCGCTGAGCGCATCGTTTACACCGCTTTCGAGATCGTTGCCGAGAAGTCCGAGGGTGGCGACGCTCTCGCTACCTTCAAGAAGGCTATGGACAACGTCAAGCCCACGCTCGAGGTTAAGCCCAAGCGTGTCGGTGGCGCTACCTATCAGGTCCCGATGGAGGTCAACTCCCGTCGTTCCACCGCTCTGGGTATCCGCTGGATCGTCAACTTCTCCCGCGCTCGCAAGGAGAAGACCATGGCCGAGCGTCTCGCCAACGAGATCCTCGACGCTTCCAACGGCCTGGGCGCTTCCGTCAAGAAGCGTGAGGACGTCTTCAAGATGGCCGAGGCCAACCGCGCGTTCTCTCACTATCGTTGGTAAGTTAAGGTAAGGAACTAACATGGCTAAGCCTAAGTACAAGCTTTCCGATACCCGTAACATCGGCATCATGGCCCACATCGATGCCGGTAAGACCACCACGACCGAGCGTATTCTTTACTACACCGGTAAGACCCACAAGATCGGTGAGGTCCATGAGGGCGCTGCCACCATGGACTGGATGGTTCAGGAGCAGGAGCGCGGCGTAACCATTACCTCCGCTGCTACCACGTGCTTCTGGAACAAGGACGGTAAGGACTACCGCATCCAGATCATCGACACCCCGGGCCACGTTGACTTCACCGCCGAGGTCGAGCGCTGCCTGCGCGTCCTCGATGGCGCTGTCGCCGTCTTCGACGCCGTTGCCGGCGTTCAGCCCCAGTCTGAGACCGTTTGGCGTCAGGCTTCTACCTTCAACGTCCCCCGCATCGCCTTCATCAACAAGTATGACCGCGTGGGCGCTGATTTCTTCAACGCTATCGAGACCATGAAGGATCGTCTCGACGCCAACGCCGTGGCCGCTCAGGTCCCGATGGGCGCCGAGGACAACTTCTGGGGCGTCATCGACCTGGTCACCATGACTGCATGGGACTTCAAGGCCGACGAGAAGGGCATGACCTACCCCGAGCCGATGGACGAGATCCCGGCTGAGTTTGCCGACATCGCTGCCACCAAGCGCGAGGAGCTCCTCGACGCTGCTGCCAGCTTTGACGACGAGCTCATGGAGAAGATCCTCATGGAGGAGGACTTCACCGTCGAGGAGCTCAAGGCTGCTCTGCGCAAGGGCGTTCTGGCCAACGAGCTCAACCTCGTCTTCGTGGGCTCCGCCTACAAGAACAAGGGCGTTCAGGAGCTGCTCGACGCTGTCGTCGACTACCTGCCCAGCCCGCTCGACGTTGAGGCCGTCACCGGTACCGATCCGGACACCGGCGAGGAGATCCAGCGTCATCCTTCCTTCGACGAGCCCTTCTCCGGCCTGGTCTTCAAGATCATGACCGACCCGTTCGTCGGTAAGCTCACCTACGTCCGCGTTTACTCCGGCCGCGCCGAGTCCGGCTCCTACGTGGTCAACGCTTCCAACGGTCAGCGCGAGCGTCTCGGCCGCATCCTCGAGATGAACGCCGCCGAGCGTATCGACCGTGACGACGCTGCCGCCGGCGACATCGTCGCTTGCGTCGGCTTCAAGAACTCCACCACCGGTGACACCCTGTGCGCCGAGGGCAAGGAGATCGTCCTCGAGAAGATCGAGTTCGCTAAGCCCGTTATTGACGTTGCCATCGAGCCCAAGACCAAGGCCGAGCAGGACAAGATGTCCCTGGCTCTGACTAAGCTCGCCGAGGAGGACCCGACCTTCCAGGTGTCCACCAACCACGAGACCGGCCAGACCATCATCGCCGGCATGGGCGAGCTGCACCTCGAGATCATCGTCGACCGTCTGCTCCGCGAGTTCAAGGTTGACGCTAACGTTGGTAAGCCCCAGGTTGCCTACCGCGAGACCGCTGGTCACGACGTCGAGAAGGCTGAGGGCAAGTTCGTCCGTCAGTCCGGCGGTCGTGGTCAGTACGGCCACGCCGTCATCAAGCTCGAGAAGATGGAGGAGGGCTTCGGCTACGAGTTCGTCAACGCTATCGTCGGCGGCGTCGTGCCCAAGGAGTACATCCCGTCCATCGACAAGGGCATCCAGGAGGCCCTGAACACCGGTGTTATCGCCGGCTTCCCGGTCCTCGACGTTAAGGTCACCCTGTTCGACGGTTCTTACCACGAGGTCGACTCCTCCGAGGCCGCCTTCAAGATCGCCGGTTCCATGGCTATCAAGGACGCCCTCAAGAAGTCCGATCCGCAGCTGCTCGAGCCGATCATGGCTGTCGAGGTCGAGACCCCCGAGCAGTACATGGGCGACGTTATGGGCAACCTCTCCGGTCGCCGCGGCAAGATCGAGGGCATGGAGGATCGCAAGAACAGCAAGCTCATCCGTGCCAAGGTGCCGCTGGGCGAGATGTTCGGTTACGCTACCGACCTTCGCTCCCAGACCCAGGGCCGTGCATCCTACACGATGCAGTTCGACTCTTATGAGCCCGCGCCCAAGTCCATCGTGGACGAGGTCATGAGCAAGAACGCCTAAGTTCGAGCTCCCTGTTACGTAATCCTGCGAGAACACTTCTCGCACTCTTTGGAGGTTTAAGTTGGCTACCCAGAAGATCCGCATTCGCCTCAAGGGCTATGATCACGAGGTCGTCGATCAGTCCGCGAAGCTCATCGTCGAGACCGCTCAGAAGACCGGCGCTCGCGTTTCCGGTCCTGTCCCCCTGCCCACCGAGCGCAACCTGTACACGGTTATCCGCTCGCCGCACGTGAACAAGGACTCCCGTGAGCAGTTCGAGATGCGCACCCACAAGCGCCTCATCGACATCCTCGACCCCACCTCGGGCACCGTTGATTCGCTCATGCGTCTCGACCTCCCCGCTGGCGTCGACATCGACATCAAGCTCTAAGCGATATCGCTCATAGCTTAAAGAGCCCCGCTGCCATTACGGTAGCGGGGCTCTTTTGTTTTGAATGATGGTTTGGACTACTGGGTAATGCTGCCGAGTAGGTGGCTGCGGTGCCCTATTCGCTCAAGGGACGCAGCGATGCCTCCTCAAAATGGAAGGGACGCAAGCCGTCTTCCGTTTCGATACACGCGCGACCAAAGGCGTCGACGGTTTTAAAGACGCCTCGCGCCAGTTCGTCTCCTGCGGGGGAGCGGGCGATAACGTGCTCCCCAATCCAATTGAGGTGAGCGACATATTCGCCGTGGATGGGCGCGAGCGGTCCAGTGTTTTCTTCCATGGCGTTGAGGCGCTCTGCCCACGCATCTACAGCGTTTACGACGGTGTGATAGACCTCCTTGAGTAGCGCGTCGACGACGGGAACGTTCTCGTTGAGGTCGGAGAGACCGATTGCCGGCAGGCCGCCATCGGGAACCTCCGAGGGCACATAGTTCACATTGACGCCAATGCCGCAGACGGCGAAAGGTTTGCCTTCGTTATCGCGTGCGGCTTCGACCAGAATGCCGCCGAGCTTGCGTCCTCGCGCGACCAGGTCATTGGGCCATTTGAGGGCTATTTCGCTTGCAAGGCCCTGCTTTTCGAGCGCTTCGAGCACTGCTAGGCCGCTGACGGCGGCAAGACCAGAGTACTTTACAGGATTAACGCATGGACGCAGGACAATCGAAAGCAATAGGTTGCCGGCGGTTGAATCCCACTTGTGGCCGCGCCGGCCGCGTCCTGCTGTCTGAGCCCGGGCGGCAAGTCCCGTGCCGTGCGACGCTCCCTGTTTTCCTGCTTCGAGCAGGTCATCGTTGGTCGATCCGGTTACGTCGACCACCGTTAAACGAGAATCCATAACAGCTGCTACCTCCTAAGGTAATAAGGCAATCGCGTAATGGTGTCGAGAGATAGACACAATGTGAAGCCTTTGTCGCATTTGAACAATTTAATGTTAACACGTCAACAACGACTGAAATGCGTTATCCTCTCTTGGTCGATGTAAACACGTCAACAACTCAAAGGAGGTTAGTGATGGGTTTCACGATTCTTGGAACAGGCTCGGCGCTTCCTAAGC
>URNU01000107.1 GCA_900549275.1 uncultured Collinsella sp.
AGCTTGACAGAACGCGGCGGC
The DNA here is from genome assembly GCA_900549275.1 of uncultured Collinsella sp. Classification (GTDB taxonomy): domain Bacteria; phylum Actinomycetota; class Coriobacteriia; order Coriobacteriales; family Coriobacteriaceae; genus Collinsella. The sequence goes on from URNU01000107.1 coordinate 22, forward strand.
GGGCGCGTTATTGCCGCGGGCGCGGGATCCGATGCGAGCTTGCGATATTACGGTGTGCGCTTACTCGACGAGGGGTTTGGTGCTGACGTTACGAGCGAGACGCTTGTCGTGGATGCGTCCTGGCTGGATGCAACCGGTACGGATGCCGGCGTTGCCTGCGATGGCGGATCACTCGTGGCCGCGCACTTTGTGACGCCTGCAGGCGGAACCTTTGGTGCTGCCAGCGTGGTGGATGCTGACGGGGCCGTGGCGCAGCACGTGGTCATTGAGCCCAAGGGCGCCACCGCCCCGGCGGGGGAGAGCGACGCGCGCGATGTGTCGGGCGGCGGGGCCAATCCTGCCCCTCTAACCGAGCCTGGTGATAGGCCCGCGGTAAAGCCTGCTGTCGTAACGACCGGCACGACCGTTACCAAAACTACCGTTTCAAAGTCGGCAAAGCCCAAAGCCAGTGCAAGCGGAGTGTCCTCCACACTCCCCAAGACAGCCGACGGCCACTGGATTGTCGTGTCCTTGGTGCTGTTCGTGCTAGGAACAACACTCCTCGCCACCGCTCGCCGCTGCTGATGCGCCTGTCTTTCTGACAGTTCCTTTTTTATGATCAGCAACGCCAATACTCGTAATTGTCCAAGCTTATGTCTTATTGAATTAGCTCATAACACTTCGCGCTACGATCGGACAGTTCCTTATACTTAACTTAAACACTAAGGAGCAGTCATGTTTTGGAGCTATGTTCAGCTTGATGATGGCACCCAGTTTGCCTACTCAGAGACAAGAGAAGACGGAACCGTTCGCGTAGCCGTCGAGCGCCCGGTTGACTTTGGCTTTGACCATGCGGAATGCTTCTTGCCTGCGGTCAAATGGTTCAACGTCGAAGGATTTACTGCTGATGACCTCAATTTCTTGACAGAATTTGTTAGATCAAACGCCCCGTTTATCTTCGAGCTCGCCGAACGCCAAAAAGCCGCACCGGCGGTTTCAACGCTGGCCCTCTGACGCTCTACTGTAGAACGGCAAATAACCCATGATTTCGACTACCGACGGCTCACCGCCTTAGGTTAACGAAGGCGGGTTGATTTCCGATCCCAACCGAACACATTGAGCTGACGGCACGCTCCCGCAGTTAACCGAACGCCCCCGAGGTCCTATCCGGGCCCCGGGGGCGGCATTTTCCCAGTTGAAGGAATGGTGGAGATGTGTTTCGATGGGTCCGGTGGCCATGCTCCGCCCGCCGCCCGGCACCTCTTCCCAGACTCAGCCGGACGGTCGGTCCGTCTATTCCGTTTTTCTCCTAGGCTAGGCCAGCGGGGCATCGCCCCTCTCTGCGCGCGCCCTCTCGATGAGCCCCGGCGTCAGGTCGAGATCGCCGAGCGGCACGTCCTCCACGCCGTAGGCGTCCAGCAGCGCCGCCGCGTCCTCCCCGAGCATCGCCCTGAAGGCGCGCGCGGGCGTCGCGAAGCCGAGCGCGCCGCGGGGCTCGGAGTTCACGTGCGACATGGCCAGCGCCAGGTCGGCCGGGGCGAGCCGGTCGAACCTGATTCCGGCGCCCTTGGGCAGCAGCTTCCTGATCTCGACGTGGTTGCGCTCGCAGGCGCCCTTCTGGTCGCTGCGCCTGGGGTCGCAGTAGAACAGCCTCGTCTCGCCCGGCCCCTCGCCGAGCAGCGCCGCGATCGCCGCCTCGTCGGAGAACTCGGCGCCGTTGTCGGTGAGGACGGCGCGGAACACGCGGCGCGTCCCGTCGGCGCCGAGGATGGCCCGGACGCCCTCCAGGGCGTCCGCGACGCACCCGGCGGTCTTCTCCTCCAGCGGCAGCGCGAGCTGGAGCCTGCTGGGGCGGTGCAGCAGCGTGAGCAGGCAGGCGGAGTCCTCCCGGGCCCCCTCGACGGTGTCCATCTCCCAGGCCGCGGCGCACGCGTCCTCCCCGAGGGCGAGGAACGCGGCATGCGACCTGCGGGCGGAGTGGCGGGTCGCCGCCCGGCCCGCGGCGCGCTTCCTCGGCCTGTAGCCGACCTTGCGCCTGAGCTCCATGTTGGTCATGCCGTCGTAGCCCGCCGAGACCCAGCGGTAGATGGTCGACGGCGACAGGTCCACCGGGCCGCCGTTGCGCGCCGCCATCTGCTCGGGCGACAGCCCCCGGCGCAGGCAGTCCCTTATCGCCTCCAGCCTGGCCGCCGCGGCGGGCTCGTCGGCGTCTATCCCGCGCCTGGACGAGACGAGGACCGAGTCGGCGCACAGCTGCGCGGCCCGGGCCTCGTAGAAGACGTGGGGGCGGCGCTTGCAGCCGATCGCGCGGTACCGGCCGCACCCGTTGCAGCAGCGCGGCCACGCCGCCAGGCGCGGGCAGGCCGCCGACAGGTCGGCGGAGGCGTCCACGCGCTCGCCGCGCCTGGCCTTCGGCGCCGTCACGAACCTGTGCGACGCCACCTCGGCGCTCACCGTCGAGGGCGACCTGCCCAGCTCCCTCGCGATCTCCCTGCACGACGCCCTGCGCTCCAGCATCCTCTGGACCGTGTCCCGCTCGTGCCTCGTGAGCCTTCCGTAGGCCCTCGGGACCGCCCTTGCGGAGCCGCTCTTCTTCTTTCCGGACATGCCGTCCTCCGATCTCCCGGGGCCGGCCGATCCGGCCCTCAGGGTATCGGGTTCCCACATTCATCCGCACATGTGCGGATGAATGTGGGAGGTGTTCGGATAAAGTTGATAATCAAGGAACCGCTTAAATCGGAACTATATCACCGCAACTTACTTTTATGGACGCGTGGGTGGGCTATACTAGCTGCGAATGAAAGGAAGTTAGCCATGTTTGACAATGGACCCGTACCTGGCCGCAACGACGCTTGCTGGTGCGGCAGCGGCAAAAAATATAAGAAATGTCATAGCGCCTTCGACGAGCGCCTCGAGCGCCTGTGGGAAGAGGGCTGGGAGGTCCTGCCCCGCACGCTCTACAAGACGCCTGCCGATATCGAGGGCATCAAGCGCTCGGCCGCCATCAACGTGGGCGTGCTCGACTACGTAGGTGAGCACATCGCCGCGGGCATGACCACCAACCAGATCGACCAGATGATCTACGACTACACCGTCGAGCACGGCGGCACGCCGGCAGACCTCAACTACGAGGGCTACCCCAAGAGCGTATGCACCTCGATCAATGACGTCGTCTGTCACGGCATCCCCTGCGATACGGACGTGCTGCACGAGGGCGACATCATCAACGTCGACTGCTCCACGATTCTTGACGGCTACTTTAGCGACTCGAGCCGCATGTTCTGCATCGGCGAGGTCTCTGCCGAGCGCCAGCGCCTGGTCGACGTCACCCGCGCCAGCGTGGAGGCGGGCCTGGCGGCCGTCAAGCCATGGCTGCCGCTGTCCGTTATGGCCGAGGCCGTGCAAAAGACAGTCGAGGACGCCGGCTTTAGCGTGGTGCGCGAGTACGGCGGACACGGCATCGGTAAGGAGTTCCATGAGGACCCGTTTGTGGGCTTTACCACCGAGGCGCCCGATGTGGACACCATCATGGCTCCGGGCATGGTCTTTACCATCGAGCCCATGGTCAACGCCGGGGCGCCCGACATTAAAATTAGCAAGGGCGACGGTTGGTGCGTGCGCACCAAGGACGGCAGCGATTCGGCCCAATGCGAGGTACAGCTCGTAGTGACCGAGAACGGCTACGAACTGCTGAGCTGGTAGCCGCAAATGCGCCGGGCTTCGCGATGGATATGTTAACCATCGCGAAGCCCGGCGTTTTATTTGAACGTTTTGCCTGATACAACCTGCCAAAATAAACCTGTCCCTTTTTGGCAGGTCGAGCGGAGAGGACTGCTAGTGAACATCCTGGTTTTGCTGCCCGTCAATGACCGTCATCGCGCAATTCTTGAGTCGAGCGCTCCGGGCGAGGACTTTATCTACACGAGCTCCGACGCCGCCACGCGCGAGCAGGTCGCCGATGCCGACGTGATCTTGGGCAACATCGACCCTGGCATGCTCACGGCATGCGAACATCTCCAGCTGTTGCAATTACAGACCGCCGGCTATGACGACTACCTTGCCGCCGGCACCGTGCCGGCCGACGCCAAACTGTCTTGCTCGGTGGGCGCCTACGGCCAGGCCGTGAGCGAGCACATGTTTGCCATGGTGCTGTCTATGATGAAGCGCCTGCCCGGCTACCAGGACCTGCAGCGCGAGCATCGCTGGGAGGATTTAGGGCCGGTCACCTCGCTCAAAAACGCCAATGTGCTGGTGCTGGGCGCGGGCGACATTGGCGGCCACTTTGCCACGCTCTGCCGCAGCATGGGCGCGCACGTCCGCGGCATCAAGCGCCATCCACTCGTCTACCCCATTGTGTTTGAGGACATGGACGGCATGGACGCCCTGCCCGAGCGCCTGGCCGAGGCCGACGTCGTCGCATCCTTTATGCCCAGCACACCCGAGACCCGCGGTCTGGCGAACGCCGAGTTCTTCGCCGCGATGAAGCCGGGCGCCTTTTTTGCCAACGGCGGCCGCGGCGATCTTGTGGTTGCCGACGACTTGGTTGCCGCTCTGGAGTCGGGGCAGCTCGCCGGCGCCGCGGTCGACGTCACCGATCCCGAGCCGCTGCCTGCGACAAGCCCCCTGTGGGATGCGCCCAACATGTTCATCACACCGCACGTCTCCGGCTGGTTCCACCTAGCCGCCACGCTCAACAATGTGGTCGACATCGCCGCGGAGAATCTGCGTCACCTGCAGGCCGGCGAGACCTTGCGCTGCTGGATCGAACACTAATTTGTTCCGGCGTTTTACCAAACGCCGGAACTGCTCGACGCTGCGAGCCCGCCAGAGCGACAAATTGTCATTCAAAAGGCAAGGCATGACCAGAAGGTCTATGGCTTGCCTTTTTCATGCCAACTTGTTCGCTCTGGACGTCGCTCGCTGACGTTTGCTCAACCCGCGGTGTCCTAACAATTCTGTCCAGCTGTTGGCATTGCGGCATTTGTCCAGATAAAACCTGCCAAAATGAACCTGTCCCTTTTTTGGTAGGTTTGGCGCAATGGAGTCAGGTTGACTTGCGCCATACCGGTAGTTCTGTGCGACACTCTCGCCAAAGTGATATCAAACATACATCTAGCGTTTTCGACACTTCGCTTATTAGAGCCAGTCCGTCTCCTCGTCATAGCGGTCCGAATAGGCGTTACGCTTGAGTTCTTCAGCACTCGTTGGTCGCGCCTTGGACACGTCGACCCCTGACTCATGGCAAGCGGCGACGAACAGCTGTAAACCCCGATCAATAAGCTGAGCCCCACGCTCGGCCTTCATTTCTTCGGCTCGCATTTAGAGTTCCACGCTTTCGGCTCCGTTGATGGTTAGGTTGCGCTCGTAGAAGGCCGTGAGGGCGCGGATGGCGTACATCACGTCGCGCACGCCGCCGGTCTCGTAGCTCGAGTGCATGGCAAGCTGCGGCAGGCCCACATCCACGGCGTGCATGCTCGCCTGCATATTGGACAGATTGCCGAGCGTGGAGCCACCCGCCATATCGCTCTTGTTGGCGAAGGCCTGCGTGGGTACGTCGGCGTCATCGCAGATGGCCTGGAACACCGCGCGGCT
>URNU01000108.1 GCA_900549275.1 uncultured Collinsella sp.
ATGGCCCGCGTCGCCTTCATCATGGACCGCGTGTTCCGCCGCTTTGGCCTGTCCGGTAAGTCCTTTATCCCCATGCTCGTGACCTCGGGCTGCGGCGTTCCCGGAGTCATGGCTACCAAGACCATCGAGAACGAGAAGGACCGCCGCATGACGGTCATGACCACCACGTTCATCCCCTGTGGCGCCAAACTGCCGATCATCGCCCTGCTCATGGGTTCCATCATCGGCGATTCTTCCACCACCGCCGCGTGGATCAGTCCGCTGTTCTACTTCCTGGGCGTCTTTGCCGTCATCGCTTCGGGCCTCATGCTCAAGAAGACCAAGCTCTTCGCCGGCCGCCCGACGCCGTTTGTTATGGAGCTTCCTACCTACCACTTCCCGGCGATCCGCTCTTGGGCGCTGCACGTGTGGGAGCGCTGCTGGGCCTTTATCAAGAAGGCCGGTACGGTCATCTTCGCGTCCACTGTCGTGGTTTGGTTCCTGTCCAACTTTGGTAGCTACAACGGTTCCTTTGGCTACCTGCCCGCGATGGACGGCATCTCCGAGGAGTTCATGGACTACTCCGTGCTGGCCATGCTCGGTAACCTGATCTCCTGGATCTTCGCCCCGCTTGGCTTTAGCACCTGGCAGGCAACAGCGCTGTCCGTCTCGGGCCTTGTCGCCAAGGAGAACGTCGTCGCCACCGCCGGCTCGCTGCTGTCCGTTGCCGACGCGGGCGAGACCGACCCGAGCCTGTGGACCGCGTTTGCCGGCATGTTCCCCACCATGGGCGCTTGCGTCGCCTTTGGCGCGTTCAACCTGCTGTGCGCTCCGTGCTTTGCTGCCATGGGTGCCATCCGCAACCAGATGGATTCCGGCAAGTGGTTCGCGATTGCCATCGGTTACGAGTGCATCTTCGCTTGGGTGATCGGCCTGTTCATCAACCAGTTCTACAACCTGCTTGTTCTTGGACAGTTTGGTATCTGGACGGTTGTGGCCATCGTGCTGCTGGTTGCGATGCTCTTCCAGATCTTCCGTCCCATGCCCAAGCATGCATGGACCGACGAGGACGAGACCAACGCTGCTTCCGCCGCAGTTTCCGCTTAAGTCCGAATAAGGATTAGCCCCTTTCCACGAGCCCGGGTGTCCCAGCGACACTCGGGCTTTTTGGTGGGAGAGATATGGCATTTCCGCAGATAAAACTGACCAAATTCAACTTGTCCCTTTTTGGTAGGTGAAGAATGGGGTAAAGTAAGTGATGGTTAACTAGAGGAGGCTTGCTATGGCACCTATCGATATTGTTGTACTGGCTGTTATCGGTATTGCGTTTGTCGCGGTATGCGTGCGCATCTACCGCAAGGGCACCTGCGCCGACTGCGCTCAGGGTGGCGTTTGCACGGGGCATTGCTCCAACCAAAAGACGTGCGCCGCGCTTAAGGGCGTAGACGAAATCGCCGAAGACTTGGGCCGCGGTATCAAATAAGGTCCGGACATCCAAGCGCCCCGCGGGCATCCGTTCGCGGGGCGCTTTGCGCATTTGAGGGAGAGCACGGCGAGTCGAAGAGTATTTTTTGGGTATCGTTAAATCAGTTGCGGTGAAATACGGACTGTTTTGGCTGTCAAAGGCCTCATCTACTCCGTATTCCACCGCAACTTTTTGTTGGGTGGGCTAGAGACGCTGCATGCGGTACCCGACACCCATGTGCGTCTGAATCATCTTGGGGCGAGAGGGGTCTGCCTCGATCTTCTTGCGCAGGGTGCGCATGAACACGCGCAGGCTCGCCAGATCGCTGTCCCAGCTCGTGCCCCATATCTCGCGGGTGATGAAGGTGTGGGTGAGCACCTTGTCGACGTTTTTCGCCAGAAGGACGAGCAATTTGTACTCGGTTGGGGTGAGCGAGAGCTCGCGTCCGTCTTTCGTCGCGTATCCCGCGGCGTAGTCGATATGCAGCGGACCGTTGTCAAACGTGCTCGCTTCTGTCGACTCGCTCGACGCCATCGAGGAGCGCCTCAAATTCGCACGGACGCGCGCGAGCAACTCATCCACAGAAAAGGGCTTGGTGAGGTAGTCGTCTGCCCCTGCGTCAAGTGCTGCAATCTTGTCGGAATCTTCGGTGCGCGCCGAAATGACGATAATGGGGACTGCCGACCAGCTTCGGATCTTCGTGATGACCTCGATACCGTCAATGTCGGGAAGGCCGAGGTCGAGCATGATGAGGCTGGGGCCGTGCGACACCGCATCCATGATGGCGGCCTGGCCGTTGCATACCTTGCTCACGACGTAGCCGTGGAGGTCAAGCGCGGTCGAAACGAGGTTTTGAACGGTTAGGTCATCTTCGACCAGGAGGATGCGTGGCTTAGCGGCATTATTCATGAATCTCGATCTCCTCGGTGGGCAGGGTAAAACGGAAGACGGCCCCATGGGGGTGGTTGTCGCGAACTTCGATGACGCCGCCATGCGCCTCCACGATGGAGCGGCAGAGCGACAGCCCAAGGCCGATGCTTCGACGCGAATCCACGGGCCGCGTATTGCTTGAGGTGAAGAAGCGCTCAAAGATATGAGGCTTGTCGCAGTCTGCCACACCCGGCCCATCGTCTGCGACGTCCACCACGACGAACGCACCCTCGCGACGTGCGCTGATGGTGACAGTCGAGTCCTCGGGTGTGTATTTGAAGGCGTTCATGATGAGATTCGTAAGCACTTGCATGATGAGATGGACGTCGATGCGCACCAGCAGGATGTCGTCAGTGTGCTCGATGGTGACGGTACGTCCATGCGATGCTTGGGCGACATGGCTGAGGGCGGCCTCGATGACCTCGTCGATGAGCTCGGATGTGAAGTTGAGGCGAATGGTGCCGTCCTCGACGCGTGTGATGGCGAGGAGGTTCTCCACGGTATCGATAAGCCAGAGGGAATCATCGTAGATGGCATCGGCAAGATCGCAGCGTTGTTCGAGGCTGAGCTTCTCGTCGCTCTTCCGAAGGATTGCCGCAGATCCGGATATAGCCGTGAGGGGCGTCCTCAAATCGTGGCCGATGGAGCGCAAAAGGTTGGCGCGCAGCTGCTCGTTTTTCGCCAAGACCGCAGCCTCTTCGCGCTCTTGCGCCGCCCGGTCGCTTTCGAGCGCCAAGGCGCATTCACCTACGATAGATAGGACGATCGAATGCTCGAAGGCTTCGATCTCGCGCCCCTCCAGGGCGATGCCGATGACGCCGAATACCTTGTCGCCGGTGCGAACCGCGAGGTAGAGACAGCGCGCCTCAGGCAGGGTCCGCGTGCTTGCGCCCGCGCGCTTGTTGTTGGTGTAGGTCCAGGTTGCAACGGCGCGCTCGTAGTCGGTGAGCAGCGACGCGGATCGGTTTTCGGTGCCAGCGGACTCATAGAGCGCCTTGCCGAGCGTGCCGTGTTCGGCGGTGTAGAAGACCACGTCGAGTTTTAGCAGTTTGATGAGCTGGTTCATGGTGACGCGGGCGCACTCCTCCGCGCTATGGGCTTGCTGCAAGAGCTGGTTCGTTTCGAGGAGTACACGCGTTTTGAATGCGTTCTCGGCGGAGGTGCGGGCGTTGTCGGCGATGCGCGCAGTTAACCCGCCGGCGACCATAGCGGTAGCGAACATGATGCCGAACGTGACCAGATAGCTTCGGTCGTAGCTGGCGAGCGAAAACAGAGGCGTGACGAAGCAGAAGTTGTAAAGCACTACAGAAAGCACGCTCGATACGATCGTGCAGATACGCCCCGTCGTGGTGACGGCGGTCAGCAGGGCCGTGAGGATATAGAGGGATATGATGCTGGAATCGGCAAATCCCAGATGGCGGAAAGCCGTGCCGATCGCCGTGGCGGCAAGAGAGAGGGCCAGCGTGCGAAGCACGTTTCGGCTGCTGGGCGGCTGCAGGGCGAGCGCATGGCGGCGTCCTTTGGGTCGGGAGGGCGGAGTCGACTGTTCTGGAATGATGTAAATGTCGAGGTTCGGGGCGAATGTTATGAGCTGTTCTACGAGAGATTTGCGGCCAAAGAGGGCCTGACGGACGCCGCTGCGCTCGCCCGTGCGCCCCATGACAATCTTCGAAATACCCGACAGGCGCGCGAACTCGGAGATCTGAAACGCGACGTCGTCGCCATAGACGGTTTCCATATGTGCTCCGAGCTGCTCGGCTAGGGCGATATTGGCTGCAAGCTTGGCGCGCTCATCATCGCTCATGGCTTGCGTGCGCGGGCTCTCTACGAACAGGGCGACGAGCTCGCTGCGAAACGCTTTCGCCATGCGTGCGGCGGCACGGACGATGCGGGGATTGGTCGGCGCCGGGGAGACACAGACTAAGATACGCTCCCTGGTGTAATAGTCACGGTTTCCCAGCACGCGTGCGGCGTCTGTGAGGTGGCCGGTGCGATCGGCGCAGCGGCGCAGCGCGATTTCTCGGAGTGCGGTGAGGTTCTCGACGGTAAAAAAATGCTGTTGTGCTCGGTCGGCTTGTGCGGGACGGTAGACGAGGCCGGCGCGAAGGCGCTCAAGTAGGTCTTCGGGCTCTATGTCGACGAGCTCGACCTGGTCAGCATCATCGAAGATACGGTCGGGGATTCGCTCGCTCACGACAACGCCGGCGATGGACGCAACCATGTCGTTTAGGCTCTCGATATGCTGAACGTTCACGGTCGTATAGACGTCGATGCCCGCATGTAGAAGTTCCTCGACGTCTCGATAGCGTTTGTCGTGGCGAGACCCCGGCGCATTCGTATGGGCGAGCTCGTCGACAAGGATGAGCTGAGGGGCGCGTTCGATAGCCGCATCTAGGTCGAACTCGCTGAGCGCAATGCCATTGTGCTCGATGAGTTTACAGGGAACGTTCTCAAGCCCTTGTGCAAGATGGGCGGTTGCCGGACGTTCGTGCGGCTCGATGTATCCCGCGACGACGTCGACACCTCGCCGCTTGGCGGCGTGGGCGGCTTGAAGCATCGCATAGGTTTTGCCTACGCCGGCAGCGTAGCCAAAGAAAATCTTGAGGTGTCCCCGGCTGGTTCGAGCGTCATCGGCGACCTCGTCTTTCTCAATTGCCTTGAGGATGAGGTCTGGATTGACGCGAGTGTCCGATGCGTCGCGCTGCATAGCGTAGCCTTTCTGAAGCGTTGTCCATGCGTGCATACGCGGTGAGGACGCCACTGTATGCTCACGTGGTCGAGTATAGGCGCACTGCAGCCGCAATAGTGCTTTCTACCTGCATCTTTACGGCATCTTAAGGACGTGAGCCCCGGCCCTCACGCCTCTTTAATCCCTAGAAGCGTTTACTGTCCCCAGACGCTTGCGAGAGCAGGCGTCCGAGACATCGGACCGCGCGTGAAAGGGGCGGTAAATGGACATCCTCAGTCCCATCATCGGAGTCGTTTGCGTTGGACTCTTTATCTATTACATCTACATTCTGATGAGGAGTGATTCGTAAACTATGGATGCTGCGATCCAGTACATCTTGTACTTTGCCGTGCTCGTCGTCTTGGCCGTTCCGCTCGGTCGGTTCATGGCCCATATCATGGATGGTGAGCATACGTTCCTGTCGCCTGTGATTGCTCCTGTGGAGCGTGGCGTCTATCGTCTGCTTCGCATCGACGCGGCAGA
>URNU01000109.1 GCA_900549275.1 uncultured Collinsella sp.
TTTTGCCAGCCTTCGAGCTTTTGCTGCAATGTCGCTTTATGCGAGCGGTCGACGATAAAAGCCGCTACGGGCGTGGTGAGCTCGTAGTGGATTCGTTGAAGATGCTCCTTAATACTGTGCGAGTCTAAAAACTCGAAGATGTCCGGACGAATATCAAGCTCGCTTTGGCTAGCGGGCTTGCGATACGACTGAAGGCAGTCATGTCCAACGGAGCCTTCGGACCACTGCTTGCCGTAGGCGGGATCATCGTGCAGCTTCTGCGAAAGCTCGAGCATAAAAGCACAGTCGTCCGGCAGGTCGCCGGTGTAGCGCTCGGCGGTGTAGAGGGCAGAGGGGATGAAGGGGTCCAAGAGACTGTCGCTGAAGGTGCCGGATGAAAGCGAACCCTCCTTAACGCCGTAATCCTTGCTGGGCCCTGCGCACCAGATCTGCCCTCGGAGCGTGTGCTCGTAATCGTTCTCGAGCACAATGGCAAAGCGAGGCCCGTGGTCGAAGGGACGACCGTCGATTTTGAGGATGTCGCCCGGTACCCACGGCGTGTAGATGGGCTCGTCGTTCGCGCAGAACCGCCTGCTATCGTTTCGCCAGGCGCTTTCGACATGCGATTTGCGAGTGCGGTGATTGCGCAGATCGCGGAGGAATATGAGCTCGCCGTCCTTGGTTGCCGCAAACGACAGAGAGGGCTGCGCCGTTTGATGCTCGTGCAGGTCTTTCGAGGTGTAGAGATTGATCTTCCAGTACGATTCGGACCAATCGTCGCCAGGATACTCTTCGATGTAGCGCTTCATGAGCGTTTGCGCGGCTTCCCACGATGCGATGGGGAAGGGACCGTCGAGACCGTCGGCGTCGCGTTCCTCCTCGTTGTAGAACATGACGTGCAGCAGGAGGATTCCACGGTCGCGCTCGACGTTGTTGAGCATGTCGAGCGCGCTTTTGAGCTGGGCGAGATGCGAATCGACATCTTCGATGAGCTCCGATGTGACCTCTTCGCGAAGTTGCTCGAGCATGGCACGTTTTTCGTCGAGGGTTTTGAGCGACCCGGCGATGATCGGCGCTGGCCAGTATAGGTATTTACGCATGTGGTCTCGTAGCTCTTGACTCGTGATGCAGCTGAGGACAAGGTCCTTGCCGGTGTCGCTGATGCTATCGCTTGCCTGGTTGTTCATGTCGGCCTCCTTATCGATTGCTACCGGCATGATGTGACAGGCACGGCGATTGCTGGTCCCATTAACGGGACCGAATTACAACTCGCTGCGTTATTGGGGCAGTCTACTCGTTGCGCAACAAACGAGTTAGGCAGGTGTGCAATAAATCACTGGTGGCATCTATGTTTGGCCTAAGCCAACGAGTGTGCCAATGCCGTGCAGAACTCGTTGTTTGTGCGCGGCACAATGATTTTGCTGTCGTCGCGATAGGCATGTCGAATGGTGTCGATGACGCACAGCTCGCCTTGTGTCACCGCACGCCCGTTGAGACAGGCAGTGAAGATAAGCGTTGGCTCGGAATCGTGGAGTAGCTTGGGGCTTAGCTGAGCGGTGGAGATGGATGAAACGAGTACCGATGTGCTATCAACGATGCCTGAGAGACAGAGCAGTTCCCACTGGGCATTTTCGCAATCGTATGTGAAGTCTGGCATTTCCGGTGAATTGTCGCGCGGATGGCGGCGAATCACGGTGATTGTGCGCCAAGGCTTTAAGGCGGCGACGGTCTCACGGAGTTCTTGTTTGCGCTCGGGCTTGCCATCGATGGGCTGGGTAAGGTAGACGCAGCGCTTTCCCTTATACGGGGCGAGTGATTGCGCGGTGATATTGAAGATTTCGGCGACGATTAGCTGCATGGCTGGATCCGATGACATGGAAGGCAGCGAGCGTACATCGCTGATAAGGTTTCCCGTGTACATATGCGCGTCCCACAGGTACAGCTTTTGCGGGTGGGGAAGTAGGGCGCCGCCGTTTGCGGTAAGGATATCCCCAAAGTAACTTCCGATACCGTCTTCGAAGGTGACGATTTTCGCGTGAGGGTTTAGGCAATACAGCGCTTTGACCGTATCGTACGGATAGGTGAATACGAGCTTTGTATAGCTTTGGGTGAAGTCGCTATAGGCTTCTCCTATTTGCTGGCAGAGCAGGTTGAGTGGACGTTCCGGTAGGGTGTCTGACTCGTTGCCGCGTATGGAGAACGGCTTACCGTTCGGAACGCCAATTTGAAATACGTTGTCGAAGATGTCGGCGACGGCTAGACGCTGTGCCAATTCGCCGGAACCATTAAAGTCGTGGCGCAGATAAAGGTCCGGCTTGGACCCATCGGTTTCCATCTGATGGAACACGAGGTCGATGCAGCCTAATATTTGCAGAGGCGTTCCGCAAATGAATGCTGTCTTCGGTGCTATCGTGCTAATCAAATCGACTCCTTATAAGGCTGCATGGTCCGAGCACATATTACGCGCTGCGGATAAAGAAAGGATGAAGCTCCATGTCAAACAAAGTCGTGGAAAGCGATAAACCCCAACGTCCGTTTCTTGCCATACTCGAACGCTGCTATTCGCATACTGGCTATATGGTCGTCAAGAAAGTATGGGCACGTTGGACACACAGGCGCTATGGCGTGGAGGAAGACCATGAGCGGGAATATGATTTAACTGATAAATGGGTCGATGGCAATCTGCTGGCAGCATTTTTGCTATCTGTGGCGATTGTGCTGCTTAAGGATAGCCCTTTGTTTCCTTTGCTTGCCTTCATGAGTTTATGGGGCGCGTGTCGTATTCTCGAGATTCTTATTGTGCAGCTGCATATCGTACTGATTGATCCGTTCAAGCCAACCAACAAGGAAATGGGTACGGCTGAGGTCAAAGACGTGCAGCGTTCTATCGTCAATTTGTTGATTAACTATCTGGAATTGATTTTCTGGTTTGTGAGTCTTTCCGTGGTCGTGGCGATGCTCTTTGAGGGCGGGCTGCATGGTGATTGGGCCTATACAGTATCAAGTAACTTTTTCGGCTGTTTGACGTTTGATAGCGACCGTCTGGCGGAGCTTGTGGGCGGTAACGTTGACGGGGCGTTTCGTTATTTGGCGCTGTGCGAGACGCTTGCTGGAACGGTTATGAATGTGATCGGCATCTCCACGTTTGTGGGTGCGGTTGGCATCCATGGCAAACGTAAAGCAGAGGAACAATAATTGCAGGGGGATTGCGAGTGGTGACGGGGGCGCATCGACTGACAGTCGGTGCGCCCCCGCTTGCATACGTGAGATGTGTCTGCCGTCGCTTAGCTTTTTGACTGACAATGCATCTTAGCAGGCGCTTTTCATCAGGAAGCGCGCTAAAGCGAGGTCGCTTGGCTCATCGATGTCTAAGGCGTGGCTCTTTGGGATGGTGTAGCCCATCGGGTTGTCATTTAGACTTAGCAGTGGGTTGATATCGCTAACGAGGTTGATGTAAATGGCGCCGTTGACGCGTAAGAACGTTGGCATATCTTGACGGCGAACGGTGCTGGTTCGTGGAATTGCGGGTATGAACTCATCGTGCGCATCGTAAGTGCCCACTGCGAGCTTGGCGACAGGCCCTGAGGTGTTGTCACGGGTCTGCTGATTAATGCGCATGAGGATGGGGGAGTCGGTGACCTCGGAAACCGAGGCGACGCCACGATATCCATTGGAGCTGAAAAAACGAATGGCACCAGTTAGGTCTTCTGCAGTGCGGAAGGGACTTGTGGCTTGTAAAAGACAGACAATGTCGAAAGGGGTGCCGTCGGCAGCGAGCTTTTTAACAGCGTGATCAAGGCAGTCGATAGTCTTTGATGTGTCGGTGGCAAGTTCGATTGGGCGCAAGAACGGTACCCAGCCTCCTTGTTCATGTGCTACGCGGGCAATCTCGTCATCGTCGGTTGATACCATACACGCATCGACATAAGGACAGTTAAGTGCGGCTTTGATGGTATGGCCAATAAGCGGAGTGCCAGCGAGGTCTTGGATGTTTTTATGCGGGATACCCTTGCTGCCTCCGCGGGCGGGGATAAAAGCAAGTACGCGTTTGCCGTCAATCATGGGGTCCTCCAAATGACAAAGTGTCTATGGCTTTGATTGTAGGTTCTGATGATGCGCAAATTGTTGCGCAACTACGCAACGGTTTGAATTGCTGCTATGGCATGACTCAGCATTATTTTGGGCCGGTTTTCTTTGATTGGGTAGTTGCTCTTGGAGGATGCTCCAATGGGCTTTCGAATGAGCTGTGCCATGTTGTGCATGCCTAAATGTGATGACGACTATGCTCCCGATGTTATATTCCCATGAACTTGCACACGGTGTGCAATAATACTCGCACTGTGCAATAGCGCACAGGCTGAGTAACAAGGAGGACGCTTGTCCCAGCTCGAGAAATGCGATCGCCGGTCCCTTCGCTCGCAGCGTGCCCTTCGCCAGGCACTCGCCGGCGAGCTTGCCGAAAGCGGCGACCTTTCGCGCATTAATGTCGCGTCGCTCACCGAGCGCGCCGGCCTTACGCGCCGCACGTTCTATTCGCACTACCGCGATATCCCTGACTTTATCAATCAAATCGAGGACGGCTTGCTGGCCGAGATCCGTGAGCGCATTGAGCTCATCACTGCAGCTCAGCTGCCCGATCTCTATCACAACATCGATGAGCTCGAGCCGGCGCCCGGTTCGGTTGAGCTGCTGCGTTATCTTGCGGCCAACCGCGACTTAATCGGTGCGCTGCTGGGTCCGGGCGGCGACCAGGCCTTCATTAAAAGGATCATCGACACCGCGCGTGAGGCTGTGGTGCCGCGTGCGCAGACGGGCATTTTGGGCCTGGCGCTGGGCACGTTCTTTGACTACTACGTCACCTACGTCGTGAGTGCCGAGGTCGGCATGATTCAGCGCTGGTTTGAGCGTGGGCTCACCGAATCGCCCGAGGCCATGGCGCGCATTATGACGGTGCTCGCTTTTGTGCGCCCTGGTGACCTGTATGGCCAACCCATCGATATCAACGTGCCGGAATACGGCATGAAGCTATTGAACTTGCAGCTCGAGGACGCGGCCGACACCGCCGCAACCGTCGAGTCCAACAACTAAGAGGAGAGACAATGAGCAAACTCGTCGAGGGCATCAAGGACCGCATGGTCGCTGTCGCACGCGAGGCCGCGCCCGCCGTGGTGGATGCCGCGCAGAAGGCCGCGACCGCGGCTGCCGAGAAAGTTGTCGAGGCTGTCGCCGATGCCAAGAACGCGGCGGGGGAGACGTCCGTCGCTAGCGAGCCCGCCACCGCCGCTGAGCCCGTAGCCGCCGCCCACGCCCCCGAAGGCGCGATCTTCAACCCTGGCAACGCCCGCGGCAACCTGCACCTGGGCATCGACGTGGGCTCCACCACCGTTAAGCTCGCCGTGCTCAACGACGACAACCAGATCGTCTACGCCAAGTACCAGCGCCACCACACCGACGTCCGTGC
>URNU01000110.1 GCA_900549275.1 uncultured Collinsella sp.
CTCGGCCAGGCCATGGACGCCCTGCAGCTGCCCGATTCCGACATGCCGGTCAACGTACTTTCCGGCGGCGAGCGCCGTCGCGTGGCCCTGTGCAAGCTGCTGCTCGAGGCTCCCGACCTACTGTTGCTCGACGAGCCCACGAACCACCTGGACGCCGAGTCTATTCTGTGGCTCGAACACTTCCTGCACAACTACCAGGGCGCGGTACTTGCCGTTACACACGATCGCTACTTCCTGGATAACGTTGCCGAGTGGATCTGCGAAGTCGACCGCGGTCATCTTTATCCCTACAAGGGCAACTACTCCACGTATCTGGAGACCAAGGCCGCCCGTATCGAGGCACAGGGCAACCGCGACGCCAAGCTCGCCAAGCGTATGGAGGCCGAGCTCGAGTGGGTACGCAGCTCGCCCAAGGCTCGCCAGGCCAAGAACAAGGCCCGTCTGGCTCGCTACGAGGAGATGGAGGCCGAGGCCCGCGCAAGCCAGAAGCTCGACTGGACCGACATCCGCATCCCTGTGGGCCCGCGTCTGGGCAACAAGGTGCTCGAGGCTCATCACCTGCGCAAGGAGTTCGATGGCCGTGTGCTCATCGACGACCTTTCGTTCACTCTGCCGCGCAACGGCATCGTGGGCGTCATCGGCCCCAACGGTGTCGGTAAGACCACGCTGTTCAAGACGATTGTGGGTCTGGAGCCGCTGACTTCGGGCGAGCTCGAGGTGGGCGAGACCGTCAAGATTTCTTACGTCGACCAGAACCGTTCCGGCATCGACCCCGATAAGAACCTGTGGGAGGTCGTCTCGGACGGCCTGGACCACATGATGGTCGGCGAGACTGAGGTTCCGAGCCGCGCTTATGTGGCGAGTTTTGGCTTTAAGGGCCAGGACCAGCAGAAGCGCGCTGGCGTACTTTCCGGTGGCGAGCGCAACCGTCTGAACCTGGCGCTCACGCTCAAGCAGGGCGGCAACCTGTTGCTCCTCGACGAGCCCACGAACGACCTCGACGTCGAGACGCTGTCCTCGCTCGAGGCGGCGCTGCTCGAGTTCCCGGGCTGCTCGGTGGTCATTAGCCACGACCGTATGTTCCTGGACCGCGTCGCCACGCACATTCTGGCGTGGGAGGGCACCGACGAAAATCCGGGCAACTGGTATTGGTTCGAGGGCAACTTCGAGGCCTATCAGGCCAACCGCATCGAGCGCCTGGGCGAGGACGCAGCCCAGCCGCATCGTATTCACCGCAAGCTCACGCGCGACTAGTCGAGCTCAGGTG
The DNA here is from genome assembly GCA_900549275.1 of uncultured Collinsella sp. GTDB lineage: Bacteria > Actinomycetota > Coriobacteriia > Coriobacteriales > Coriobacteriaceae > Collinsella. The sequence continues at coordinate 1,268 of URNU01000110.1, forward strand.
GCCTAACGAGAAAGGGACGATAACCTTGAGGGTTATCGTCCCTTTTTGTTACTTGGTAGAAGGCTCTACTTTATCGATGGTCCAGGCGGCTCCGAGACCGCCAGTGGTGTTGCGGCGGATGCGCACGGTGACTTCGTGGCGCTCGCCGGCCTGCGTGTAACGCAGGGGGAAGCTTGCGCGGTTTCGCGCGACCTCGATGGTACCGCGCTCGCGGGCGATCCAGTAGTACTCGCCGACGATGCCGAGGGTGTCGGCGCCGTAGGGGAGATAGGTTGACAGCTGGTGCAGAAGCGGGCTGGGGCAGAAGATCTCGGTTGTGAAATCGACGGGGAAGTCCTTGGGGATGGCGGGCGCTGCAGGTGCGGGGGTTGGGGCTGCTGCGGGTGCCGGAGCCGGTGCCGGTGCGGGAATTTGGTCGCAAGCAGCGGTGGGCACGGACTTGATGACGGGTGCGGGCTCTGGCGTCGAGTCCGGTTTGATCGTGGAATCTGCGGGCTCCACGGTGACGGGCGCGTCTGCAGCTGCAGTTTCAACCTCAACCTGCGTCGCGTTCTCGTTCTCGACGCTCGGCTTTGCCTCGATGGGCGTGGATGCCATGGTGGTGATGCCGGCGTTGGCGTTCTCGGGATCATAGACGACCGTGAGCGAGATGGCGGGCTGCGGCGTCTCGGGCTCCGGCGCCGACTCGGTAGCGCCTTGATCGGCGGGCTCGTCGGACTGATCGTCCTCAGCCTCGTCGCCAAAGACATCGCTGTTTTGGAACGCAGGCGTCTCAGGCCGGTCAGCGGCTTCTTCGGTTGTCGACTTGGGAGCCTCGTCGAGCTCCGCAGTGGCTTCCTGCTCGGATATGACTTTGGAATCGGTCGTGGCGGCGATTTCGGTTTCGGCTTCTGCTGTTACCTCAATAGCGACTTCGATCTCTGCCTCGGGCTCGGGTTCCGGCGCGGCTTCAACCATGGCTTCGGGCTCGGGACGCTTAACGTGCTTAGGGCGCACGGCCTTGAGGTCCTTCTCGCCGCGCTTTTTCTTTTTGTAGGACTGCTTGGCTCCCTTGGCTGCCTTGGGCTTGTCCTCGCCCTTGGCAAGGGCGGCATCCCAGGTATCGTTGGCGATGACGGTGGCATACAGGCGACCGCCCTTAAAGACGGTCAGTCTAATGCAGTCGTCGAGCTCCTCGAGCAGCTCGCGCGTGGACTCGAAGCCCAGGTCATAAGCGGTCATGTCGCCGGCGGCGAGCGCCTCCTCGACCTGCGTCATAAACGTTTGCTTGCCGCACCCAATCGCGTCGCGCAGCAGACGATACAGATAGATGTGGTTGCCCAGCGATAGCGTGGGCGTAACTATTGTCTTGCTCATGGCAAATCTCCTCTTTACACACCAAAGCATCTTACCATCGCACGGGCCTTGCCATCTCGTCGCCCAAGGTAAACGGGCGCGACCGTTGCCGGTTCGCGCCCGTTATGCAGGTCGGTTATCTATGAGAGACAAACGTGCTTAGTTGCCCGATGCCGTGTCTTGGCTCGAGCTGTCTGATGCCGTGCCGGAAGCGGTTCCGCTCGAACTGTTGGTGTTGCTATTGTCGGTAGATCCCGTGCCCGATGCATTGCCGCTCGTCTGGTCGCCTGTGCTCGGTTGAGAGCCGTCAGTCGTTTGGTTTGAGTCAGTCGTGCTGGATTGCGTGCCACCGCTGTTCGCAGAGGAATCAGCGCTCTGCGACTGATCGGGGGTGTTCGAGGACGAGTCGGTGGATGCGGAGGCGCCCTGCGAGTCGTCCTGCTGGCTTTGCGATTGACCGGTGTTATCCGCGTCGTGCTCGGTCGTGCGCGACGAAAGGATTGGCTCGGGACGCTCGCCCAGACCCTCACCGGCGGTGGTGATAAGGATGGCACCGGTGCAGGCGATGACCGCGACGATGGCGATGGCGATCGAGAAGATGATGACCTTCTTTTGCGTCTGGCTGCGCTCTGCCGCCGCCTTGGCGCGCAGGCTGTTGGGAGCGACGCGCGCCGTGGTCGCGCGCCCCGCAATCTGGCGCATCTCTTGCGTAGTCGCGGCGCCGCCCAGGTGCTCCTCGGCATTAAATTCAACGGGCTCATAGGCGCCGGCGGGGTAGTCGACGTCGGCGTGCGTACCTTTGAGGGCTTTGGCGCTGGCAGAGATAAAGTGGCGGTAGACCTGCGAGGACACAACGGTGATGACCGAGCTCACGGCGGCGCCGATCACCGATCCGGCGATACCGATTTTGGAAGCAAGCGCGACGCTCGTGGCGGCGGCTGCAGCGCCGGCGATGATTTGGGGAATGGAAATGTCGTCGAACAGGCCCTTTTTGGGCGCGATGGCCATGGTCTGTCCGATGGAATGGTTTTCGTGAACGCCGTTGTTGAGCGCGGCCGGTGTCATGACGCGTGTGCGCGGCGCGTCGGTGTACTTGGTTGTCATGCGGGACCCTCCCGGTGTAAATCTGCTTCGTTTCATGTAGCCATCAGGGTACCCACCAGATGTGAATCGTACGTGACATTTAACAGATACCATCAACTCATCAATAGCTCACCAAGTTGGTGGGATGCGGTTGCACCCGGCGGTTGAACTACAATAGGGCTTGCTAATTGTTGTGAATGGCGTCTACGCACGGGAGCATTCTTATGAATCTTCACCTTTCTCAGTCTGATGGCTTTTTGCGTGTGGCGGCGGCGTCGCCGCAGATTCGCGTGGCCGATGTCGAAGGCAATGCCGAGGTTGCGCTGGCGGCTGTTCGCGAGGCTACCGAGCGCGGCGTTCGCGCGCTGGTGCTGCCCGAGCTCAACTTGTGCGGCTATACCGCGGCCGACCTGTTCCATAACCGCACGCTGCTGCATGCCTGTGAGGCCGCTCTGGTACATATCCTCGACGAGACTCGTGAGCTGCCGATTGTCTTTACCATCGGTCTTCCCGTTGCAGTTGCCGAGAATATCTACAACTGCGCCGCCGTGTGCTGCGCGGGCGAGCTTTTGGGTCTTACGGCCAAAAAGTATCTGCCCAACTATGGCGAGTTCTACGAGCGCCGCTGGTTTGCTCCGGCGCCTGCGGATCCCGTGTGGGTTGAATTTGCCGGTCAGGGTCCGGTTCCGCTGGGTTCGGGGCTTGTCTACCGCTGCTGTGATGAGGGCGCCGAGGACCTGGTGCTGGGCGTTGAGGTCTGTGAGGACCTGTGGGTGCCGGCGCCGCCTTCGACCGAGATGGCGCTTGCCGGTGCGACGGTGATTCTCAACTCCTCTGCTTCCGACGAGATCATCGGCAAGGCAGACTATCGCCGCAGCCTTATTTCTAACCAAAGCGCACGCCTGTACTGCGCCTATGCCTATGCAGACGCGAGCGAGGGCGAGTCCACGACCGATATGGTCTTTGCAGGCGAGAACCTTATCTACGAAAACGGCTCCAAGCTCGCCGCCACCAAACTGCTTACCTGCGATATGGCCGTCGCCGATGTCGATCTTGACCGTCTGGTTGCCGAGCGCCGTCGCTCGACGACGTGGACGCGCGCGGACGATGCGCCGGAGGCCACGACCGTTGAATTTTCGTTTGAGGGCGTGCTGGCAGACGAACCTGTCCTGCGCGATGCCTGCGATATCGACCGCGTTTTCCCTCGCGCGCCTTTTGTGCCGGCCGACCATGGTGATCTGGCCGAGCGTTGCGAGACCATCCTCGACCTGCAGACCGCCGGCCTCAAGACGCGCCTTGCCCACACGGGCACCAAAGCTGCGGTCATCGGTCTTTCGGGTGGCTTGGACTCCACGCTGGCACTGCTTGTGACCGTGCGTGCCTTCGATGCGCTGGGGCTGCCGCGCACGGGTATCACGGCGGTCTCCATGCCAGGTTTTGGCACGACGCATCGCACCAAGTCGAATGCCGAGTCGCTCGCCCGCGACCTGGGCGTGGGCTTCCGTGAGGTTTCGATTCACGCGGCCGTGGAACAGCACTTTATGGATATTGAACACGACCCGGCAGTTCAGGATGTGACCTACGAGAACAGCCAGGCGCGCGAGCGTACGCAGATTCTGATGGACCTGGCCAACCAGGCTGGCGGCTTTGTCATCGGCACCGGCGACCTGTCGGAGCTGGCGCTCGGCTGGGCTACCTATAACGGCGACCACATGAGCATGTACGCCGTCAACGCGAG
>URNU01000111.1 GCA_900549275.1 uncultured Collinsella sp.
GCCTTGTAGGAAGGGGCTGCGCCCATGGCTTTTGAGCCCGCTCAACATAGCTTTATCACGCTCGAGGGCGTCGATGGTGCCGGCAAGTCCACGCAGGCGCGCCTGCTTGCCCGCGCGCTCGAACTCGCTGGCTGCCAGGTTGTGAGCCTGCGCGAGCCGGGCGGCACCGCCATCAGCGAAAAGATTCGCGCTTTGCTGCTCGACCCCGCCAACACGGCGATGGGCGACACCTGCGAGCTGCTGCTCTACGAGGCCGCGCGCGCCCAGTTGGTGCACGAGGTCATAGCTCCCGCCCTCGCGGCCGGTAAGGTGGTCCTGTGCGACCGCTTCTACGATTCCACGACCTGCTACCAGGCGTTTGCCGACGGCCTCGATCGCCAGATGGTGCGCGACGCCAACAACCTGGCCGTCGCGGGAACGCACCCGGCGCTCACACTCGTCTACCACATCACGCCCGAGCAGGCAGCGCTACGCATGGCAGCCCGTGGTGCGGCAGATCGTATGGAGGCTAAGGGCATGGCATTCCAGGAGCGTGTCTACCAGGGATTTTGTGCCATTGCTGCCGAGGAACCAAGCCGCGTAAAGCTCATCGACGCCACCGCGCCCGTCGCGGAGGTCTTCGAGAAGACGGTCGAGCAGGTTCGCGCGTATGGCCTCGATGTCCCCCAAGATGCCGTCGCCGCCGCGCTTGCCCAGGAGGCCGAGTAACATGGCCCCCGCTCAGGCAAGCCTGCTGGCCAAGCTCGACACCCAACAGCGCGTGCGCGATTTTTTGACCAACGCCGTCGCCAGCGGCCGCGCATCGCACGCCTACCTGTTTTTGGGCGCTCCCGGCGCCGGCAAGCTCGATGCCGCGTGGGCGCTCGCCCAGGCCTTCCTGTGCGAGCAGGACGGCTGCGGCGCATGCGACAGCTGCGTGCGCGTTGCGCGGCACACACACCCCGACGTGCACTATTACACGCCCGAGAGCGCCACGGGCTACCTCATTGCCCAGACCCGCGAGTTGCTCGATGACGTGCCGCTGGCGCCCATCCGTGCCAAGGCCAAGGTTTACATCATCGACCGTGCCGAGCAGCTGCGCGCTAACACCGCCAACGCACTGCTCAAGACACTCGAGGAGCCGCCCGAGGGCGTAATGTTTATCTTGCTGGGCACCTCCGCCGACGTGATGCTGCCCACCATCGTGAGCCGCTGCCAGTGCGTGCCGTTTCGGTTGGTGTCGCCCGCCGTGGCCGCGCGTGCCGTGAGTCGCGCGACGGGTCAGGATCTCGCGCGTTGCCGCATGGCGGTCGCCGTGGCGGGGAGTCCTACGCGCGGCATCGAGTTCCTTAAGAGCGCCGAGCGCCAGGATGCTCGCCGCCAGATGCTCCGCGCCATCGACTCGCTCATCGCTGCCGATGAGGCCGATGTGCTCAGCCGCGCCAAGTCACTTATTGTCGCCGTTAAGGCTCCGCTCGCCGAGGTCAAGTCCACGCAGGAAAAGGTGCTCGAGCAAAATGCCGATTATCTGTCGCGTGGAGCATTGAAGCAGCTTGAGGACCGCAACAAGCGCGAACTCAACGCGCGCGAGCGTTCGGGTATCATGGAAGCGTTGGCGAGCGCACGGACGCTCATGCGCGACGTGCTGCTGACACTTCAGGACGAGGCGGCCGACGTAGTGAACGAAGACGTGCGCGACACGATCGGTCGGCTTGCCGCCGCGACCAATGTTGCGGGTGCCACCCGGGCGCTCGAGGCAGTCGCGACCGCCGAGCGCAACATCGCCAGAAACGTTACTCCCCAGCTGGCCATCGAGGTCATGCTGTTCGATATCAGGAAGGCACTGAAATGCCGTTAGTCGTACCCGTTAAGTTTACCTACGCCTCGCGCGACCTGTGGTTCGACCCGCAGGATCTGGATATCCTCGAGGCCGATTATGCCATTTGCTCCACCGAGCGCGGAACCGAGATCGGCCTGGTCACGGCCGATCCCTTCGAGGTGCCGCAAGACGAGATCGGTCAGCCGCTCAAGCCCGTGCTGCGCGTGGCGAGCGACATCGACCTGCAGCTTGCCGACGACCTGGCCATCCAGGGCGACGAGGCGATGGTCGATTTCCGCCGTCTGGTCAAAGAGCTCGACCTCGAGATGAAGCCGGTCGGCGTCGAGTACCTGTTTGGCGGCGAGAAGGCCGTGTTCTATTTTGCGGCCGAGGAGCGCGTCGATTTTCGTCAGCTCGTCAAGGACCTGTCCTCGACGCTGCACATTCGCGTCGACATGCGCCAGATTGGCGTGCGCGACGAGACCCGCCTGGTGGGCGGCTATGCCCAATGCGGACAGGAACTCTGCTGCACGCGCTTTGGCGGACAATTTGAGCCCGTCTCGATCCGCATGGCAAAAGAGCAGGACCTGCCACTCAACTCGTCCAAGATCAGCGGCGTATGCGGCCGCCTGATGTGCTGCCTGCGCTATGAGTTCGAGGCGTACAAGGACTTTAAGAGCCGTGCGCCCAAAAAGAAGACGCTCATCGATACGCCGCTTGGCAAGGCGCGTATCCAGGAATATGACACGCCGCGCGAGCAGCTGGTGCTGCGCCTGGAGAACGGCAAAGTCTTTAAGGTCAACCTGGCCGATATGACGTGCTCGGAGGGCTGCAAAAAGAAGGCCGCCGAGCAGGGCTGCAACTGCCGCCCCGATTGCGTGACGCGCGACGTGCTCGAGCGCATCGAGTCGCCCGAGATGCGCCTGGCGCTCATGGAACTCGATCGCGAGAACGGCGTCGACGTGGGCGATGGCCTGTCGAGTGCCGATCGTCTGGCCGGCACATCGATGCCCAAGCGCCGTCGTCGCGATGCCGAATCCGATGCTCGCGCTGCTCAGGGCCAGGGCGAGGGCCGTGGCCGCGGAAAGGGCCGTGGCAAGGTCGAGGCGCCTGAGGCCGAGGAGGCGGCCGATGGCCGTCGCCGCCGCAAACGCGCAGCGTCCGTCGACAATGGCGAGACCGCGGGCAAGAACGCTTCCCGCGAGCGTGAGGCTCACCAGCCCCAGCAGCAAAACCGCGGCGGTGGCATGAACCCCACGCGCCGTCGTCGCCGTCACCTGTCGAGCGAGGAGCGCGAGGACGCCTTCCGCGCCGCAGCCGCTCGCGAAGCCGGTGCCGCTCCCAAGGGCGCCTCGGCTTCCGACGCGCCTGCCGACAAGGCTGGCAAGCCGCGTGGCGATGAGGAGCGCGCGCCACGTCCGCGTCGTCGCCATTCCTCGGGCACGCAGCAGAAGCCCTCGGTTCCTTCCGTGGCCGATCAGGTTTCGGATGGCGAAGTCAAGGTCACGCGCCGTCGCCCCGGCGATGGTGGAGGAGCTGCCGCCAAGGCTTCGCGCGGCGGTACTCGCGACGAGCGCGAACCGCGTGAGGATCGCGGTGGCGAGGGCTCGACTGACCAGGGTCAAAAGCGTCGCCGTCGCCGTCGCTCCCGTAAGCCGCGTCAGGACGGTGGCGAGGGCTCGACCCACACCTCGTCCGCACCGCAACCGCCTGCCGGCGAATAGCGCCCGTAAACGGATTTAACCCGCCTGGCCCTAGCACCTCTGGGTATCATGGCTCTACACCGACAGCCCTCCCTCCGCCTTCGCGTAGGGAGGGTTGTGTCATGAAGAGACATTTGAATGTACTGACTCGCTTGCAGGGTGCAGGTGTCCTACCGTTTGCGGATGAATTGCTACCGCTTGCCGAGCGCGCGACATACGAGGCGCTCGAGGCGTTGTCGCCCACGCGATGTGCCGGCTGCGAGCGTTCCGGTGCGCTGATCTGCCAGGATTGTCTGGCGTTACTCGTGCTCATCGATCCGTGCCATAGCTGCATCCGATGCGGCGCCCCGTTTGGGGATTTGCTGTGCACCGAGTGTTCGGTCGAGGGCGCGTCTTCGGCAATGGCCGAGGCGCTCGATCGCTGTCTGGCGTGTGCCGTCTACGCACATCCGCTGCCGCGCATCATCAAGGCGTACAAGGATGCGGGCGAGCGCCGCCTGGCACCGTATCTGGCGGAGCTACTCTACGACACTGCCTTGCATGCCCAGGTGGCAGCCCCCGATCGCTACGACGGCGTGCTGCCCGGTGCGGACGCGGTGGTATTTGTGCCCGCGACTGCGGCGGCGTTTCGGCGGCGTGGATTCGATCACATGGAAGCAATCGCGCGCTCGTTTTGCGATCTTTCGGGCGTGCCGTTGCTGGACGCCCTGGTCAAATACGGCCACGGTGACCAGCGCGAGCTCGGTCGCGATGAGCGCCGGGAGCATGCCCGGGGCATGTACGAGACGGTTGAGGATGTGCGCGGCTGTCGTTTGCTGCTCATCGACGATGTCATTACCACGGGTGCGACTATGGCAGCGGCCTCGGCGGAGCTCAAGCGTGCCGGCGCCGCGGCAGTCGATGGTCTCGCTATCGCACGCGTTTGGTAGGGGTGGTTTTGTGGCAGTGAGGATAACGCGTGTGGCCCGCTCCGACCTGCGAAATCTGTGCTCGCGATGCGAATAACGTCCCTAACCTTAAACTATAGCTTGAACTTAGCTATAATGCGCTACGTTCCTGCCAGGCTGTGGTTGCGGACGGACGAAATGCCCATCCTAGTCCAAGACAGACGCGGTCAAAGGGATCCACGTAAGCGACCGCGTGCGCGCGGCGCGATCATGGCGCGTCCTAGATGTAAGCCGCACCGTCCGTTCTACTTTCTTTGGGGCAATACCGCCTCGCGGGCGAGCGGGCCAGTCGTGAAGGTGGCTGCGGCCTCCTGAGCAAACGCCCCGGTGCGCAAGTGTGGGGTCAAATACCAGGTCAGCTGGTGGGAACAACCCGATATTCCGTGCAGGGCACGGATCGTATACGACACAGAAGGCAGGGTAGCGGACATGGTGAGGGGCAGCTTGATGCATGCGGCTCGGTTAGGTGCTGGGACCGCGGCGGTCATTGCCGTTTTGGGCCTGAGTGGATGCGCGTTCAATCCACTGTCCACGTTCACGACGCCCACGATCGACCAGATCGAGCGCGAGACCGTCACCCCCACGGTATCGGACGATGCCCTGGTCACGCCGGGAACCCTGACGGTCGCCCTCGATACGTCCGACGCACCGCAGGCCATGCAGGATGCCGACGGAAACCTCACGGGCTATGCGGTCGATGCCGCTCGTGCCCTTGCATGCCGCATGGGTCTCAAGGTCGCCTTTGTCGATGCGTCCTCGGCCGATTCCGCGCTCAGCGATAAAAAGGCGGACATCTTCATTGGCGACATCAAGTCTGCGGGCGGCGACATCAGCTCGCTTGGCACCTGTCTGTACGATGCCGCCGC
>URNU01000112.1 GCA_900549275.1 uncultured Collinsella sp.
CGCTCGGCGGTCGTTGCCTTACTCATGTGCCTCGCCTCCTTCCTGGGTCTGAGCTTGCGTTGCGGATGCCTCGGTGTCGGCCTCGACGGCCCCTTCGCCCTCGGCAGACATCTTGTTTTGCGAGGTAAAGGTCTCGCGGTAGATCTCGCTCGTCTTGAGCAGCTCGTCATGGTTGCCGATCTGCGCGATACGGCCACCCTCCATGACGATGATGCGGTCTGCGTCCTGCACGGAGCTGATGCGCTGGGCGATGATGAGCTTGGTCGTGTTGGGCAAATAGCTTGCCAGTCCTGCGCGAATCTTGGCGTCGGTCTTGGTGTCGACGGCGCTGGTGGAGTCGTCCAGGATCAAGATCTTGGGACGACGCAGCAGGGCACGTGCGATGCACAGGCGCTGCTTCTGACCGCCGGAAACATTGGAGCCGCCCTGTTCGATCCAAGTGTCATAGCCCTTGGGGAAGCCATCGACAAACTCATCGGCGCAGGCCAGATGTGCCGCCTCGCGGACTTCCTCGTTGGTGGCGTTCGGGTCGCCCCAGCGCAGATTCTCGGCAATGGTGCCGCTAAACAGCACGTTTTTCTGCAATACCATGGCCACTTGATGGCGCAGAGCATCCAAGTCGTAGTCGCGCACATCCACGCCGCCCACGCGCACGGTGCCCTCGGTGGTGTCGTACAGACGGGCGATGAGGTTTACGAGCGTGGACTTGGCCGAGCCGGTACCGCCGATGATGCCGATGGTCTCGCCGCTCTTAATGTGCAGGTCGATATCGTCGAGCGCCTGGCGCTTCGCATGCGCGGAGTACTTAAAGCTCACGTGGTCAAAGTCGATGGAGCCGTCGGCGACCTCGAGCACGGGCTCGGCGGGATCGGCGATCGTGGGCTCGGCGGCCAGCACCTCGGTGATGCGGTGCGCCGATTCGTCGGCCATGGTCACCATGACAAAGATCATCGACAGCTGCATCAGGCTCATGAGGATTTGGAAGCCATAGGTAAAGATCGAGGAGAGCTGGCCCACGTCGAACAGCGTGCCCTGGCTCGTGATGATGAGCTTGGAGCCCAGGTAGATGATGACGACAAACGCGCCGTTGACGCAGATGTTCATCATGGGGTTGTTAAAGGCGAGCAGCTTCTCGGCGCGGGTGAAGTCCATCTGGACGTCGCGTGCGGCGGTCGCGAACTTCTCCTTCTCAAAGTCTTCGCGCACGTAGCTCTTGACCACGCGCATGCCGGTGACGTTTTCCTCGACGGACTCGTTAAGGGCGTCGTACTTGTGGAACACGCGCGAGAAGATGGGGCGCACCTTAAAGATGATAAAGAACAGCCCAAAGCCCAGCAGCGGAATGATGATCAGGTAGACCATGGCGACGCTGCCGCCCATGATAAATGCCATGGTAAAGGCGAAGATCAATACCAGCGGCGCGCGCACGGCGATGCGGATGATCATCATAAAGGCCTGCTGCACGTTGTTGATGTCGGTGGTCAGGCGCGTGACGAGCGAGGAGCTCGAGAACTCATCGATGTTGGCAAAGCTGAACGTCTGGATCTTGTAGAACAAGTCGTGACGCAGGTTCTTGGCGAAGCCGCAGCTCGCATGGCTGCAGGTGATGCCGGCGGCGGCGCCAAAGGCAAGCGACGTCAGCGCGATGAGCACCAAAAAGCCTGCGGTGGGAAGCATCTCGGCTACGGTGGCGCCGTCTTTGATGGCGTCGATCAGGTTGGCGGTGATAAATGGAATCAGCATCTCGCAGAGCACCTCGCCAAGCACGAGCAACGGCGTGGCAACGGTGACTTTCATATAGTCGCGGATGCTGCCCATGAGGGTTTTAATCATCCAGTTCCTCCCAGGTTTTGCGGATTTTCTCGAGCATTTCGGCGAGCTGCTCGCGCTCGTCGTGGGTGAGGGCACTAAAAGCCTGCTCTCTAAAGCGAATGCGGGCTGCCTGCTCAACGCGGGCCTTTTCCCATCCCGCTTCGGTCAGGCGGATGGTGAGCTGCCGGCGGTCTTTGGGATTGCGGTTGCGCTCGATAAGGCCGCCCATTTCGAGTTTGGACAGGATCTCGGAAAGGGACCCCGGTTTGAGGTCGAAGTGCATGCCGAGTTCCTGTTGGGACAGCTCGCCGGTCGGCTGCTTGGCGAGCAGGCAGACGATGGGCGCCTTGCCAGATATGCCGCCGCCGTGAAAATGCATGTAATGGCCGCAAAACCCCAGGCCATTGAGGATTCGCTTGGCGAGACGGTCTTTGTCGGATTGAGTTTCGGGCTCGTCTGCCGGCCGTGAGGGGTCGCCGCCGGGTTCATGCGGATAGGCGAGTGGTTCAACACACATATCTAAGCTTCGCTCCTTTCTTTAGTTAGGTAGAGGAATTGTTTTGTGCCTAACTAATTTAGGAGCGCCATACAGGAATGTCAAGGTACCAAACTAGTGGTTACGCGGTTTTGCCAAACCGCGTAACGGCTCGACGCTGCAAACGCTCCTAAGCGGCAATCTGGCGTTCAATCGTCGGGCATGGCCACAAGGCCTATGCCCTCCTCTTTCACGCTACCTTGCTCGCTTGGGAACGCTTTCGCTGTCCGTCCTCAAATCTGTGATTCCGCCACGGTCCGCTTCGGTGCATGTGATCCCTTGGGGACGGAGGAAAAGGGATCATTTTGGGCTGCGGTGACACCCTTCCAAAGTTGCTTTGCCCAAAACTATGCCGGATTACTACGATGAATTCGAAATCTCAGACCTCGGCATTGTTTTTCGGAAAATCACAAGCTGTCTACCTGCGGTTTTGCTGGAGTGCAATTCGTTGTGGTTGGAGACTGGCGGTTTATCGTAGTAATCCGGCATAGTTTTGGAATGGTAGTAAATAGATGGCAGCTACTGTGCCGCTACCGCCGCGATTTGCCTCCCATTTCCGAAACCTATCCGCAACAATTTGCCCTCCACGGCGCCAGCGCCCGCCCGCCGTGCCTCCTGCGCTACACTTAGTCGCACTGTGGCGCCGTCGCGCCGCGCCCGACCCAAGGGGGACACTCATGAAGAACACTCAGCTGCTGCTGATCAACGATATGTGCGGTTACGGTAAGGTCGCGCTTTCTGCCATGCTGCCGGTGCTGTCGCACATGGGCTATCGCATCCACAACCTGCCGACGGCCCTCGTTTCCGATACGCTCAACTACCCCAAGTTCTACATCCACGACACCACGGAGTATGTCCGCCAGAGCCTTGCCATCTGGGAGGAGCTCGGCTTTGAATTCGACGCCATCTCGACCGGCTTTATCGTGACCGAGGAAGAGGCGCGCATCATCTCGGATTTTTGCCACCGCCGCTCGCAAAAGGGCACCAAGGTGTTCGTCGACCCCATCATGGCCGACAATGGCAGGCTCTACGCTGGCGTGCCCGAGTCGACCATCGGCCTTATGCGCAGCCTGGTCGAGTGCGCCGACTGCGCGGTGCCCAACTATACCGAGGCGTGTCTGCTCACCGATACGCCTATGGCAGAACAGATTACGGCCGATGAGGCTCGTGCGCTCGTGGATGCTATGCTCGCGCTGGGCGCCAAGTCGGTGGTCATTACGAGTGCCAAGGTCGACGGGGCGAGTGCCGTCATCGGCTACGACCATGTGGCGGGGGAGTACTTCACGCTTCCCTTTGAGCTGATCCCGGTGTATTTCCCGGGCACGGGCGATACGTTCTCGTCGGTGCTCGTGGGCCGCGTTATGGCCGGCTGGAGCTTGCAGCGTGCGACGACCGACGCCATGCGCGTGGTGGCCGAGCTTATCGAGCGCAATGCCGACCAAGAGGACAAGTCGGCCGGCCTTCCCATCGAGGCCTGCTTGGACGTGATCGACCATGAGTAACGCTGGCGAGGGCGGCATCAAGCCTGAGGGCGAGAGCAAGCCGCTCGGCGCGCCGCGTGGCAAGCGTCCGCGCATCCGCGTGAGCTGCGTGGACCAGCTGGGTGCGTGCCGCTGCCACCATGGTCACAAGCCGGGCGACGTCTTTGACTTCGACCGAGACCGCGGCAAGATGTGCGCCATGGCCTGCCATGCGGGCTTTCCCTATATCGATATCCTGCGCTATGGCGGAACCGTGCCCGGCAACGAGCCCGGTACGGCAAAGTTCTGCTGCCCCGAGGTCGATACGCTGAACGTTTGGCTCGCCGAGATCGTCGACGAGTAACCGAGCGAGGATTTTTCCCGTTTAGAGCGCCGTTTCGCGCTCGAAGTGGGAGATTATCCACGCTCAATTTGTATGCGGGAGAAAATCCACGCTCGTTTTATACCGATGGCATGGCCCGTGTGTCCGCGCCGCCCGAGCGTCTACAGTTGCTTGAGCATAGCGGTGCAACCGGCGAGCACATCGCGGTAGGTGGCATCGAAATTGCCGGTGTACCAGGGGTCGGCCACGTCGCCGGGGCGATCGGTCCAATCGAGCAGGCGCGAGATCTTGCCATCGGGGTCCTTCCCAAAAATTCGGTACAGGCCGCGGGCGTTCTCGTCGTCCATATAGACAATGTGATCCCAGTCGCCATACTCCGCGCGACGCACCTGACGTGCACGATGTGCGACGACGGGAATCCCGACCTCGCACAGTTTGGCAACGGTACCGTGGTGTGGCGGGTTGCCGATCTCCTCGGTCGAGGTCGCAGCGGAGTCAATGACAAACTCGCCCGCGCGCCCGGCGCGCCGCACCAGCTCGGTAAACACCGACTCAGCCATCGTCGAGCGGCAGATGTTCCCATGGCAGACAAAGAGAACGCGGTGGACGGGCTTGGGGCTATTCATGACCAGCTCCTTCCAAACGAAGCCAAGTACGACGCGTTATCGAACGGCGTTTCTAGGCCCTGACGATGCCAACGAGCGCGACAGGTTCATGCTGGGAACCTCGATTATGCGCCAGAACGCAACGGCGACGAGCATGCTTGCGGACAGCGAGATCGCGGCAATCGCGAGCGGGTCGACAATCCCGAGCCTGGGCAGCAGGGCAACGAGCGCACCGATGACCATGGCGTGGGTAAGGTAGAGGCTGTACGACACCTTTCCCAAAAAGACCATGGGGGCCGCAGAGAGCGCACGGCGCGT
>URNU01000113.1 GCA_900549275.1 uncultured Collinsella sp.
TCGATTGGGACAGGCAAGCCTTCGAGGCCGAGCGCAAAATGGATTCTAAAAAACACCTTGCCAAATAGGAGCGTCAGACCAGAAGTGCCCCCGTTCGTAGCTCCGAAGGAGCAGAACGGGGGCACTTCATTGGTCGAGGACGTTTTCAAAACCAAGCCCGGCCTCGGCCGGAGGGACTACGGACGCTACAGGTTCTTGACACCCATCGCGCGCATGGCGTTCAGGATGGCGATGATCGCCACGCCCACGTCGCCAAAGACGGCGAGCCACATGTTGGCGATGCCGAGCGCCGCGAGCACCAGGATCAGCAACTTAATGCCCAGTGCAAAGATAATGTTCTGCCAAACAATCGTCATGGTCTTGCGCGCCACGCGGATAGCGCGGGAGATGTTGGACGGCTTGTCGTCCATGAGCACGACGTCGGCAGCCTCAATTGCGGCGTCTGAGCCCATGGCGCCCATGGCAATGCCAACGTCTGCGCGGGTGAGCACGGGTGCGTCGTTGATGCCGTCACCGACAAAAGCGAGCTTGCCCTTGCCGCCCTCGGTTGCAAGCAGCGCCTCGACGCGCTCGACCTTATCGCCTGGCATGAGCTGCGCGTGGAACTCGTCGAGCCTCAGCTGCTTGGCCACAGACGCTGCAACCTCCTCGCGGTCGCCCGTGAGCATGACAGTGCGCTTGACGCCAGCGGTGTGCAGGTCACGGATCGTTTGCTCCGCATCGGCCTTGACGGTGTCGGCAATTACAATGTGGCCGGCATAGGTGCCGTCGACGAGCACGTGGAGGATGGTGCCGACGACCTCGCAATTGGGGGCGTCGATACCGGCCGCAGCAAGCATCTTGGCATTGCCGACGACGACGCGCTTGCCGTCGATGGTTGCCGTGAAACCGTGACCCGCGACATTGGCGGAGTCGCTCACACGATTATGGTCGAGCTCACCCTGGTAGGCGGCACGTATGGACCGTGCGATGGGATGGTCGGAGAACGACTCGGCAAGGGCCGCGACCTCGAGCAGCGACTGCTCGGTATAGCCGGCCTCGGGGTGTACCGCCACGACCGAAAACGTGCCGTTGGTGAGCGTACCGGTCTTGTCAAAGACGACGGTGTCCACATCGGCGAGCGTCTCGAGGTAGTTGGAACCTTTGATGAGGACGCCCAGCTTGGATGCGCCGCCGATGCCGCCAAAGAAGCTCAGCGGCACGCTAATCACGAGCGCGCACGGGCAGCTGACGACCAGGAAGGTCAGGCCGCGCAGGATCCAGTCAGACCAGGCGCCGGTGGCCAGGCCGCCGCCGAGCGCGAGCACCGCTGCCGCGCCGGTGACGGCGGGCGTGTAGACGCGGGCGAAGCGCGTGATGAAGTTCTCGGTACGTGCCTTCTTTTCGCTAGCGTTTTCCACGAGTTCCAGGACGCGTGCGACGGTGGACTCGCCAAAGGGCTTGGTGGTGCGCACGTGGATGAGACCCGTCATGTTAATGCAGCCGCTGATGATATCGTCTCCGGTTTTGGCAGGGCGGGGGACTGACTCGCCGGTGAGGGCAGCGGTGTCGAGTTGCGTCTCGCCCTCGATGATGACGCCATCGATGGGCACGCGCTCGCCGGGCTTAATGACGATGACGGTGTCGACGGCGATGTCATCGGGGAAGACCTGCTCGAGCGTGCCGTCGGGTTGCTCGACGTTGGCGTAGTCGGGCGCGATGTCCATCATGGCACTGATCGATTTGCGGCTCTCGCCCACGGCGTAGGCCTGGAACAGCTCGCCGACCTGGTAGAACAGCATGACGGCGGCGCCTTCGGCCATGTGCGGGTCGGTGTCGGGGAAGAGTACCATGGCAAATGCGCCGATGGTCGCGACCGCCATGAGGAAGCTTTCGTCGAAAGCCTTGCCGCGGCGGATGTTGCTGAACGCCTTCTGGAGCACGTCGTAGCCGGCAATTAGGAACGGCACCAGGAACAGCACGAAGCTGGCGTAGATGTCGCCCGGGGTGCCGAATGCGGCGGTAAGGGTACCGAGCTCGTCGAGGGCGTACACCACCGCAAAAATGCCTAGCGCTACCAGGATACGATTGCGCTTATGTTCAAGTGACTCTTTCTTCTTGCGCTTCTTCTTTTTCTTTTTGGGATCGGCGGCTGCCATGATTCAAACCTCCCATTTGAATGTATGAACACTCGCTCATATAATTTCGCGAGCAAAGGCCGCGGCAAGCGCGGCCTTGCGGGTCAGCGTAACCTGGGCTAGAGAATGATCTCGCAGTCGGGCTCGGCGTCGGCGGTGAACTCCATGACGCGGTCGAGAACCTCGTCGAACTCGGCGTCGTCGGCCTCGAGCGTCAACTTCTGGGTCATAAAGTTGACCGAAACGGACTTGACGCCCTCGAGCTTGGCAAGTTCGTCCTGAAGCTCGCGCGCGCAGTTGGCACAGTCGATCTCGTCGAGCTTGAACTGCTTTTTCATGGTGGGTTCCTTTCCCTGTTTTTGCGGCTTGGGTGTAGGCCGCGCTGGTACCGTGGTTGATCGCTATTCGCAGATGTGGCTCATGCCCTGGTTGAGCATGGTATAGACATGATCATCGGCGAGCGAGTAGAGGATGTTGCGGCCGTCGCGTCGGAATTTGACCAGGTGTGACTGCTTGAGCGTGCGCAGCTGGTGTGACACCGCAGACTGCGAGGTTGCGGTCGCTTCGGCGATGTCTGCCACGCAGAGTTCGCGGCCCATGAGGGCGTAGAGGATCTTAATGCGCGTGGTGTCGCTGAAAACCTTGAACAGGTCGGCAAGGTCGTACAGCAGCTCCTCGTCGGGAAGGTCCTCGGGCGAGCAGGTGGTGGGGATGTCGGGCACGATGGTGGTGTCGATGCTGGACTTTATTTCATCAGTGGGATCGCTCATTGCAATATCCTTTCATATGAACATACGCTCATATAACTTACTTCCGAGTATATGAGCGCGTGTTCATATGTCAATATAATTCGTGAAATATTTTGCTATCGAATGGCCCTAGTGGCGGCTAAGGACATTGGCGGGCGCGGATAAGGCCGCCGGTGCCAACGTGGGTGCCCTAGCGACGTGCAAAAAACGGGCCGATATCCACTTGGATATCGGCCCGCATTGCATCGCTTGAGAGGGGTGCCTCGGCGTATCGTTTTTGCACGGGGTGCTATGGCCCGGCAAGTATTACTCGCGGATGGCACCTCTGCCTGGCAACCTACTTGGCAAACAGGTTCTTGAGGTTGAACTCGGCCTGCACCGTGCGGAGCATGAGGTCGGTGTCGTCGAGGCCCAGGTGCTGCTCGTTGGCGTCGGCGGCGAGGGTGCCACGGCGGCGCGCCCAGTTCTCGAGCGCGGCGGGCGCGGACTCGCGGGGGAGCGAGCGCACGTCGGCATCCAGGCTACGGCAGATCTGGCGCGAGTCGATGACCACAATCTTGCCCGCGCGGCGTGCCTCGGCGTATCCGTCCAGGTGGATCTTGAACCAGCTGTCCTCAAAGGCGGCGTTATGCGCCATGTACGGGTACTTCTTCATAAGCTTGAGCAGCTGCTTTTGCAGTTCCTTGTTCTCGCGGAAGGGCGTTTTGCCATCGATGTCGTCCCAGGTGATGTGGTGGATATTCGACAGCGGCACATCCTCGCCGCGGTAGATATCGGGCAGACCGCAGTAGTGCGCCTCGGCGTCGTGCGGGATGGCGTCGCTGGTGAGCTCCATGATCTCCCAGCCCACGTTGATGATATAGCCGCGCTCGGGTGCGCGGCCAGTGGTCTCGATGTCGATGCCGAGCACCGTGCCCTGGATGGGCTTGCGGGCGTAGGCGACACCGAGCGCGTCGCGGTCGCCGCGGATCTCGCGCATAACGGACGCGGCGGTGCGCTTTTGCATCTTGCCGATGGCGGCACAGGTGTCGGCGTCGGACAGACCGCGCGAAAGCGTCGCGGGCGTCACGTTGCGCAGGCGCGCCTCGCCAATCTGGTCGCACAGGTCGCGGTTGCGGTCGGCCAGGTCGCGCACGGTGGCAAAGTCGAAGCCGGGGTCGTCCTCGGCGGTAAAGTACTCGGTCTCGAGCACCTTGAGGGCCTCTTCGCCTTTCTGACGCTCGGATTCCATGGCGCCGTGATCGCCATAGATAAACATGGGGATAAACGGTTGGCGCTCGTATTCGAGTGCTTGCGATACGTTCATATGCTGCTCCTTGGACGGGCCGCGTCGTGCGGCTCGGGTTTGTCGAGTTATGGCGAGATGATAGTTTACCATGGGCAACTATTGGCATCGCGCCTAGGACAATTACAATACCCTAGTTGACCGCTAGGACTTTTACAATGCTGCCGAAAGACACGAAAGGTTCCATCCGTCATGGATTTGCTGATTGATATTCTGCTCGATGCCGGCAAGGACACGCTCTCGCTGGTGCCGTTCTTGTTGGTGACATATCTGGCTCTCGAGACGCTCGAGCATGTGGCGGGCGATCGCGTTAACGGTGCCATCAAGCGCGCCGGAGCTGCTGGTCCCGTGGTTGGCTCGTTACTGGGCATGGTGCCGCAGTGCGGCTTTTCGGCGATGGCGGCAACGCTGTACGCCGGTCGCGTCGTGACGCTGGGCACCCTGGTGGCGGTGTTTCTCTCGACCTCCGACGAGATGCTGCCACTGCTGCTTGCCGAGCAGGTTCCCGTGCAGACAATGGCGATGCTTTTGGCTTCGAAAGCGCTGATCGCACTGGTCACGGGCGTTATCGTGGATGCAGCCATTCGTGGGCTGCGTCGCAATGCCCGCGCGCATGCGGCGATTCGTCGTACCGTGTTGGGGACCACTGTCAATCCGGCGCACGTTAACTGCGCGCATGACGATCACAGCGGCGGTGACATCATCGACGAGGTTGCCGAGGCGGGCGTGAGCGCCGACCACATTCATGAGCTGTGCGAGCGCGACCATTGCGGTTGTGATGAAGACGAGGATGAGCACGAACATGGACATGGACATGACCACGATCACGGTCATGAGGGCGAGCATGAACACCATCATGACCACGGTCACTCCCACTCACACGAAGGTGCGCCCG
>URNU01000114.1 GCA_900549275.1 uncultured Collinsella sp.
GACATCTTCATTGGCGACATCAAGTCTGCGGGCGGCGACATCAGCTCGCTTGGCACCTGTCTGTACGATGCCGCCGCCGTATTCGGCAAGAGCAGTGACGGCGAGTCGCTGAGCGTTTCCACCGAAACGCTTAACACCGCTACCCTGGGCGTTCAGACCTCCTCGGCCTCGCAGGAGGCGCTCGCCAAGCAAAGCATCACCGCCAACCAAAAGACCTTCTCCAACATCAATGAGTGCTTTGAGGCGCTCGAGTCGGGCGAGGTCGATTACGTGATCTGTGATTCCACGGCTGGTGGCTACCTCGCGCGTCTGATGAGCCAGATCTCCTATGTCGGTACGCTCGAGGCGCCCTCCACGCTTGGCGTCGCAGGCCTAAGCTCTAACGATGAGCTGTGCCGTGCCGTGAGTGATGCCCTCGATGGCATCACGGTCGACGGCACGCTCGAGGCGGTCCACTGCGTCTGGTACGGTCAGATGCCCTATGACCTTACCGCCAAGACCGTTTCGGGGGCCAATGTGCAGGCATCCGACTCCACATCCAACGAGACCGAGTCCTCCGATGACGACGCCTCCAACGACAACGGCGCCAGCCCGTCGTCTAGCCAGGAGGGCACCATCACCGACGATGACATCAACAAGCTCAATAGCTAGTTATTGGTAGGGGTGGCGCCTGCCATACATTGAACGAGGCACTTCTTCACGGTTTCAACACGCATAGCCGGGTCTCCCTAATAGGGGAGCCCGGCTTTTCTATTTTGATAAAAACGGCAGGTAAAAGCTGATTTACAGGAGAAAAACTAACTCCGCCAATGCCCTCCCATAGCGCACTTTGCCACAGAAAAGTGCGAGACTTCGGTATGCGGTATCAAGCAATCGTTATTCGGGTCTTTGGGAATTCGGGTGATTAAATGCACGGCAATGGGTACATAGCCAGTACAGTAAGTCCCCGAGGCAGATTGGAGCCACGTATGGATATCAAGGTTTCTGGACGCAAGACGACGGTAACCGATGCTCTGCGTGCGCATGTGGATGAGAAGATCGGCGAGGCGCTCAAGGTTTTCGATATCGAGCCCATGACAGTCGACGTCGTGCTTCGTTATGAGAAGAACCCCTCGAACCCCAACCCGGCAATCGTCGAGGTCACGGTTCGTGTCCGCGGCTCTGTGATTCGCGTTGCCGAGCACGGCGCAGATATGTATGCCGCCATCGATCTCTCCGCCGACAAGGTCACCCGCCAGCTGCGCAAGTTCAAGACCAAGGTCGTGGACAACCGCCAGGGTGGTGCCAGCGCCGCGGATGTTGCGCCGGTCGAGCGCGTCGAGGATCTGGCCGACCTGCTGCTGCCCGAGGAAGAGGACGATCTGCTCGTCCGCGAGAAGGTTATCGACGTCACCCCGATGACCGAGGAGCAGGCGCTGGTGCAGACCGATCTGCTGGGCCACGACTTCTACGTGTTCGAGAACGCGACGACCGGTCTCATCAATGTGGTGTATCACCGTAAGAATGGTGGATATGGCATCATCAAGCCCCGCATCGAAACACTTGACGAGTAAAATACGTTAACTTGCATGAGTTAACGGTTGGCGGCCATCCCATGCGGGTGGCCGCCTTTTTACGTAAGGAGTCGCTTTGATGGACAAGGCCGCATCCGCCGGTCATTCTAACCGTTGCCGCATCGTCGTCGATACCTGCTGCGACTTTAGCCCCGAGGTCGCCGCGAACCTCGATGTCGATATCCTGGGTTTCCCCTTCATTATCGATGGCGAGGAGCGCACAGACGACATCTGGTCGAGCATGAGCCCTAAGGAGTTCTACGACCGCATGCGCGCCGGCGCTCGTGTGTCTACCTCCGCCGTGTCGCTCGGTCGCTATATCGAGTTCTTTACCGAGTGCGCCAAAGAGGGTACGCCCACGGTCTACCTGTGCTTTACCTCGGCGCTGTCGTCGAGCTACAACTCCGCGTGCCAGGCGGCAGATGCCGTGCGCGCCGAGTATCCCAACTTTGAGCTCTACGTGGTCGACAACGCTCTGCCCTGCGCGACCGGTGCGCTCTTGGCGCTCGAGGCCGTGCGCCAGCGTTCGGCGGGACTGAACGCCAAGCAGCTGGTCGATTGGGCAAACGAGGCCAAGACCTACGTGCACGGCTACTTTACGCTCGAGAGCTTCGACGCGCTGGCTGCCGGCGGCCGCATTCCGCCCGCGGCGGCGCAGCTCACGGCAAAGCTCGATGTCAAGCCCGAGCTCTCCTACGACCTGGCCGGCTCGCTGTCGCTGATCGGCGTCAACCGCGGCCGCAAGAAGGCGCTCAAGTCCATCCTCAAGTCGTTCCGCGAGAACTACGTGCCCGATCGCACCATGCCCATCGCCATTATGACTGCCGATGCCGAGAAGGACGGCGACTGGCTCGAAGCCGCCATCCGCAAGGAGGAGGGCTGCGCCGACGTCACGATCATTCGCAGCTCCGTGGGCCCCACCATCGGCTCACATGTGGGCCCCGGCATGGTGGCCTGCGCGTTTTGGGGTAAGAACCGCGCCGACAAGGCATCGCTTTCCGACCGCATCGCCCGCCGCGTGCGTGGCCAGTAGGCAAGCGCTGCATCCGTAATCGCCCTCGACTCACAGCCCAAACGCTGGCACCGAGTATTCAACCTGGTAACAACACCCAACCCAAAAGGAAAGGTTTCATGGCAAACAAGCTCTCTGTCGCATTTATCGGCACCGGAATTATGGGTGCCCCCATCGCCGGCCACATTCTGGACGCTGGCTATCCCGTCACGGTCAACAACCGCACCAAGTCCAAGGCCGCAGCGCTCGTTGAGCGCGGTGCCGTTTGGGCCGATACGCCGGCAGATGCCGCGGCGAACGCCGACGTTGTCTTTACCATGGTGGGCTATCCCTCCGAGGTCGAGGAGCTCTACCTGGCGGGCGACGGCCTGCTCGCGTGCACTAAGCCCGGCGCGGTCCTGATCGACCTCACCACGAGCTCGCCCGAGCTGGCGCGCGACATTGCCGAGGCCGCCCAGGTTTCCGGCCGCATGGCGTTTGACTGCCCCGTCACCGGCGGCGAGTCGGGAGCTATCGCCGGCACGCTCACAGCTATCGTGGGCGCTACCGAGAACGACATTGCCCCGGTCCGCGACATCCTTTCCACCTTTGCGGCAACCATCTGCTGCTTCGACGGCGCCGGCAAGGGCCAGGCTGCCAAGCTCGCCAACCAGGTGTCGCTGGGCGCCTGCATGGTCGGCATGGCAGACGCCATGGCATTTGCCGAGCTGAGCGGCCTTGATCTGGAGAAAACCCGTCAGATGATCCTGGGCGGTACCGGCAAGTCCGGCGCTATGGAGAGCCTGGCGCCCAAGGCGCTCGACGGCGACTACAAGCCCGGCTTTATGGTCGAGCACTTCATTAAGGACCTGCGTCTGGCGCTCGCCTACGCCGACGACCGCGAGCTTGCGCTGCCCGGCGCCGACGTGGCCTTTACGCTCTACGACATGCTTGATGCCATCGGTGGTGCCAAGCTGGGCACCCAGGCCGTCACGGTCCTCTATAAGGAGGAGGCCGACGCCATCGCCGCCGGTCTGGACTGGTCGCAGTATCGTCCCGAGGAGCACGGTGCTCACGAGGAAGGCTGCGGTTGCGGCGAGCACGGCGACGACCATGAGTGCGGTTGCGGTCACCATCACGGTGAGGACCACGAGTGCTGCGGCGGCCACGGCCATGACGACGGCCACGAGTGCTGCTGCGGCCACCATCACGGGGAGTAGCGCCCATGAGCTGGACGTTCGTGGTGCTCGCGCTGGCGCTCTTTATCTTTGCGATCTACATTGGTTTTTTGTGCGGCCAGTGGGCGTGCGAAAAGCGCGTCATCACCAAGCGCGACTACTGGATTGCCAACTTTGCGGGAGCGGCGGCAGTCGTCCTGCTGACCTGGGTGTTCTCGCTGTTCCCGCTGGTGCAGTTTGCGCCGATCGGCTGGCTCGGCGGCTTTATCGCCGGCCTTAAGATGAGCTTTGGCGAGTCCGTCGGTCCGTGGCGCAAGCACGACGAGGTCTTTAACGTCAACAAGGCCCATCGCGCCGCCGCCGACGCGGGCGATGCCGAGGAGCGCCGCCGTGCGCGTCGCAATGGCGCGGCCGACCGACAGCTCATCTCGGTCACCGATGACAGCAAGAGTGCTGGCAAGCACGCTAAGAAATAGTAAGAAGAGGTAACTATGGCAGAAAACAAAGACGAACAGCTCACCGACGAGGAGCTGGCACAGCTTCAGCTGGCAGAGGAGAACGAGAACGCCGTCGACCGCCTGGTCCAGGAGCTCGGCTGCCCCACGCGCCGTATCCGCCAGTTTGCCGCCCGCGTGCTGCACCTGCTTGCCGAGCGCGATCCGCAGCGCGTGGTGCCCTGCGTGCCCGCGCTGATCGAGGCGCTCGACCGCCCCGAGGCTCAGACCCGCTGGGAGGCCCTCGATGCCCTGACGGCGCTCGCCACCACCTGCCCCGAGCAGCTGGGCGATGCCTTTGAGGGCGCCGAGACCGCACTGTTCGACGAGATTTCCTCCACGCTGCGCTATGCCGCCTTCCGCCTGCTGTGCGTGTGGGGCGCCACGAGTGCTGAGCGTTCACGCGAGGCTTGGCCGATCCTGGACGAGGCCATCCAGTGCTACCACGGCGACCTTGAGTATCGCGATATGCTCGGTTGCCTGTACGAGTTTGGCCAGGGCGAGATCGACGCCGAGGTCGCCGAGAAGCTTGCGCTGCGCCTTAAGTTCGACGCCGAGAACGGCAAGGGCAGCTATCTCAAGGCCCGTTCGAGCGAGATTTGCGAAATGCTTGTTAAACGTTTTGGTCTGGATCTCTCCAAAAAGAAGAAGCGTGCTAGCGTTAAAAAATCTGACGACGCCGAAGACGAGGAGTAACA
The DNA here is from genome assembly GCA_900549275.1 of uncultured Collinsella sp. GTDB lineage: Bacteria > Actinomycetota > Coriobacteriia > Coriobacteriales > Coriobacteriaceae > Collinsella. The sequence goes on from URNU01000114.1 coordinate 4,915, forward strand.
GATTATGGCGCACGATGTAGTCCTGATTCCCGGTGACGGTGTCGGTCCCGAGATTACGCAGGCCATGCGCCGCGTGGTCGAGGCCACCGGTGTCCAGATCAACTGGAACGTCCAGGAGGC
>URNU01000115.1 GCA_900549275.1 uncultured Collinsella sp.
GTAGAGCAGCAAACTTAACCCGCGCCAGCCGGCCCCGGAGACCCTCCCGGAGGGACCGAAAAACTTTTTCAAAAAAAGTTGTTGCGCGGCGGACAGACTTCTGTGTATACTAATCCCCGCAGCGCACGCGAGCGGAAACAAACGCGAACGACTGCCTGGGGAGTTAGCTCAGTTTGGTTAGAGCGCCGGCCTGTCACGTCGGAGGTCGCGGGTTCGAGCCCCGTACTTCCCGCCAACGCAATTAAAGCCACGTCTTCGGACGTGGCTTTTTGCGTTTAATAGCTCATCGATCTCATATGCCTCTTTATCCAAATCACCGCATTTGCAACGAGCAAGCCCGCCTCTACTGATATATGTGTTCAAACAGGGGGTTTGTTGTGCAACATCTGTTCAATGAAGCAGGGGGTTCGGTTATACTAAATTTCACTTTAGGCCGTACCTGATTCAGCCAGTCTTCAAGTGCGGCATTCAGTGGACACCCATTTTATAATTTGGTTGCCCAGGCGGTCATTTGGCGTCTCGACACAAGCTCGGCCCCGGAGCTCGTTCGAGCTGTTCGTATTCCTTGAAAGGGGAAACATGGACATATCGAGGAAGACTGATTATGCCCTTCGCATGCTTGCGATGCTTGCCGAGGAGCCGGAGCGGTTGCTTTCTGTTCGCACTGCTGCCGAAGAGGTCAATGTTCCGTATTCGTTTGCCCGTTCAATCCAGCACGGTTTGGTTCAGGCCGGCATTGTGGAGAGCCTGCGTGGCGTTCACGGCGGCATGCGCCTTAAGGTGAGCCCCGACGATGTCACGATTCGTCAGGTTGTAGAGGCCGTTCAGGGTCCCATGGTTATGAACGACTGCACCGCGCCCGATGGCGACTGTGCGCGCATGGGCACGTGCTGCTATCATCCCCTGTGGGCCGGAGCCCAGGCGCTGATGCGCGACTATCTCGATTCCGTTTCGCTCGGCGATATCGTCGCCCATCGCCAGTTTCCGGCTGTCGATCCCAAGTTCGCCGATCGCGATGCGTTTCCCGAGTACGCCGCCTGCGCGTACGCTTGCCGGGAGGAATAGCGCCGCATAAGGAGTATAGCTATGATTCAGGACCCCTTTCGTTCGATGATTCGTTCGGAAGGGGTCCTGCGCTATCGCGACCTTCCGTGGCGCCGCACGCGCGACCCGTATATCATCTGGCTCTCCGAGGTCATGCTGCAGCAGACGCAGGTGCCGCGCGTGGAGACGCGCATGCCGGCGTGGCTCGATCGCTTTCCGACTGTCCAGGCTCTCGCTCAGGCTGCCCCTTCCGATGTCTTGGATGCGTGGCAGGGGATGGGCTACAATCGCCGCGCCCTGGCGCTTCACAGGGCTGCACAGTGCGTTGTGAAGGACTGGGGCGGGGAGTTTCCGCGCGAGACGCACGATTTAGTCGCGCTGCCCGGCATTGGCCCGGCAACGGCGCAGGGCATCCGTTCGTTTGCATTCGATCTTCCGGGCGTGTATCTGGAGACCAATGTGCGCACGGTCTTTTTGCATCATTTCTTTCCCGATGTGCCGGCTGTTCCCGATCGCGAGCTGGTACCGCTGATTCAAGCCGCCTGTCCGGCGGCCCCTGGTGCGGTGGCGAATGAGATTGCGCCCTTTGCCGCGCCTCAAGACGATGCCGACACGCCGCGCGCGTGGTATTACGCGTTGCTGGATTACGGCGCGTATCTTAAAAAGACGCTGCCCAATCCGTCCAGGCGGTCGGCGGGCTATAGTCGTCAGTCCAAGTTTGAGGGCTCGCGTCGCCAAAAGCGTGCCCACATTGTGCGCATGCTGCTGGCAGCGCGCGATGGGCAGCCGGCAGGTATTACGCTCGATGAAGCCGTTGCAGGCGTTAACGAGATGGAGACGGCGGCCGGCCGAGAGCCGGTCGAGCGCGAGCTGGTCGCAAACATTCTTGCCGATCTGGAGCGCGAGGGCTTTTGCCGCTCCGAGGGCGATCGTTGGCTGAGTGTATAGTTCGCTCAAATCTGAAGAACAGGATTGTAAGGTTTAGATTCTCGGCATGAGGGCATCCTAAAGACAAGACCGCTCAAAGCCTATGGGCGGCATGTGTTGAAGGGAAGTACACCTATGGATTTTGAGAACTCTCAGACCAAGAAGAACCTCGAGACTGCTTTTGCCGGTGAGTCCCAGGCACACACCAAGTATCGCTACTATGCATCCAAGGCCAAAAAGGACGGCTACGTTCAGATCTCGAATATCTTTACCGAGACGGCGGGCAACGAGTCCGAGCATGCCAAGCTGTGGTTTAAGTACCTGCACGACGGCGCCGTTCCGGGCACTCTGGACAACCTGCGCGACGCCGCCGCGGGCGAGAACTACGAGTGGACCACGATGTATGACGAGTTTGCCAAGACCGCCGAGGAGGAGGGCTTTGCCGAGATCGCCGAGAAGTTCCGTGGTGTCGCCGCTGTCGAGAAGGCTCACGAGGAGCGCTACAACAAGCTCGTCGAGCGCATTGAGTCGGGCGAGGTGTTTGAGCGCGAGGGCGTAAAGGTGTGGAAGTGCCTGAACTGCGGGCACCTGCATGTTGGTGCCGAGGCGCCCGAGGTGTGCCCGGTGTGCAACCACCCGAAGGCGTACTTTGAGGAGCAGGTGGTGAACTACTAGCGCGTGGCGCTGGCTGCTGCGGAGCGCAGGGCGGGGAAATACCTTTCCCTCTCGCTCACGGCTCCGCAGGGCAACTGCTGGTTTCACCGCTCCGGGCGTCAGACCCGCGGCGCATCCCTTTCCCTCTCGCTCACGGCTTCGCAGAGTCGCGCGAGGCAAAGGCATACGCCGCGGGTCTGACGGCGCGGGCTAGCCAACGAGTTTTGGCTAATAGATTGGTTTGTGTGCCGCCCCTTTTGGGGCGGCACGTTTTTGTGTGGGGTCCCGGTCTTCACAATTTCCGTCAAGCTTTTGGTTAGGTTTTGGTCGGTTGGCGCAAGGGTGGAAGGGCAAAAGATCATTCGACAAAAAAGCTCAGAGAAAGTGCTGGTAGGGGAGTTGTTGAGGTTTTCGACAGCTTTTGTCAACAAGAAACTTTGCAGCTATTGCCACGGATTGCGTTGCCGTGGCCTTGGCGGTGCGGGATGCTGGGCGCAAGCGTCGAATGCTCCGATTGAGGAGGCCAACATGGATCTGTTTCTTGAGACCCCGCAGCAACAAGCCGAGCGCATGTTGCGCCAGCAGCAACGGCTTATGGAGATGCAAATGCAAGGGACGGCCGTCCAGCTTCCTGCGCAAAACGCCGTGCCCGCGGTATCGTCTGCGGGTGAGGTAGATCAAGGAGCCTATTCCGTACAGCAGGATTCATATGCCCAGGAGCTCGCGTTCGATAAACGTCGTGCGCGCCACCGTCGCTGGGTCCAGCGCCTGCGTACGCTGGCGATGATCGTGCTGATCCCGTTGGGGCTCGCGGCAATCTTCTTGGCCTCATATGCCCTCACGTGCATTCTCAACGGCGCCTCGCCCAGCGAGGTGCTTGAGCATTTGGCAGTTCTCGGCCAGCGTCTAGGCGATGTCGTAACAACCATCCGCGCCGGCTGGGAGAGTTAGCGTTTGTCACATTAGGACTTCTAGGGAGTAGGGATTATCGCCGCGAGTAAAATTCTTGCATCCTGTGGGTCCTGTCGTGCGACTGAATAGTATTATTGAAGATGAATAATAATATGACTTGCTATGTATAAGCAGGATTTAGAGCAGATCCCTCTTGGAGGATCTGGCGGTAATGAAGCTCTATGCCTACCGTCCGAACGACATCGTCGATCTTCATAGTCAGGCATTCGTCGACCGACTTGATTGGGGACTGCTCGAACGGCTTATATTCGACGAGGGAGAGGCGCTGGCGTCGTCGCCTTCGGAGCGGAGTTATCAAGAGATGGTCTGCGCATACAGGCAATACAAAAAGGAGGTGCTCGGTTGAATCTGACCTTTGAGGGATTCTTAAAAGGCTATTGCCGAGAGCTATCCGGACAACAGTCGCTGAGTTTTAGAAAACTGGTTGAGCAGGCGATGACGGTTGCGCCGCGCGTGGCGGAGCCTCTGTTTTTGCTCGCTTTGGTGCAAGGAAAAGCTGAATACGTTCTGGGTTTATCCGAGGGCTCGTGGATGGAAGAAAGTTACCGAGGCGTTTTGTCCTTGTACGGTCAAGCGGGTAGCATGGCGTCTCTATGCACCAAAATTGAGCTCCCTAATCGTTATGCCAACGTTTGGCGTGCGTATAGAGCGGTGAAGGAAAAGCCAGTGGCGGACAGAAGGATCAACGCCCTGATGCGAAAAAGAACATTGGGGGCGCTAGGGGAATCGGGCGTAACGCGCTACGGTCTCTGCCGCGATTTGAATCTGAATAAGGGAAACGTTTACGCATACTTAGCCGGTGATGACTCAAAGGTGAGCAGGAGGACAGCGCGCCGCATTATGGAATATGCGGAGGGGAGAAGCACCCAAGAAGGAGCCGGGCGTCCGGTGTGTATGGCGGGGTAAGATTGATCGCGGTTTTGATTGATGGTCGATTGGATTTGTTGGGCGGAGTCTATGTCTGCTATTGATATTGCGCTTGTTGTGATCGCCTTGGTGGCGGTGGGGGTTGCTGTGGCTTGTGCCCTGCAGCTTAAGGGCCTTCGTGCCGAGCTGCAGAAGCGCGGCGATAGCGGGGCAGAGATGCTGACCGCGCTCGAGCAGGCCAACAACGCGCTCGACACCCTGAACGTCGCGTTGGCAGAAACCCGCCGTACGGCAAATGCCATCGCGCAGCAGCAGACGACCGATGCGGCCGTAGGGCAGCAGCGCTACCTGACCATCGCGCGTGAGTTCTCGCAGGCTGGCGACCGTATGGATGACCTGCGCCGCGAGACGGCCCAACAGCTCGGTGCCAACCGCGAGGGCATCGAGCACCGCTTGGACAAGGTGCGCGAGACGGTCGATGCCCAGCTGGGCGCCATCCGCAAGGACAACAACGTGCAGCTCGATCAGATG
>URNU01000116.1 GCA_900549275.1 uncultured Collinsella sp.
CTGACGGCAACGAGGACACCGCGAGCAAGGACTACGCCGATTACATCATCAACCTTGCCGGTGACGAGTGGGATAGCGAGAAGGGCACCTGGAAGGACGCCGACAGCACCTATGCCAAGGCCTTTGCCGACGATGCCTTTACGGCCGATAGTGCGACCTATAAGCAGGCCATGACCGCCTATTACACCGCCTACCAGCAGTATTCTTCGCAGGCCTCGAGCGCCAGCTCCAAGTGGACCGAGTACGCTAACGGCCTGTACGCCAAGGCCAACATCAGCATCTACGGCCTGTTTGCGTAAAGATTTGTCTGAGCCACCGAGCGCGTAGCCGAAATATCTGAATAGCCCGCTAGAACAGATGTTGTTCTAGCGGGCTATTTGCGTTTAGGCGCTGGTGGCTAAATTATGCCTATGAATCTTTAAGTCCAAAAAGGTTATCGGCTTCATCGTCAGGCATATATTCCAGCACATCGCCCGGTTGGCAGTCGAGTGCCCGGCATATCGCATCAAGAGTTGAAAAGCGCACGGCAGAAACCTTGCCCGTCTTGATGCGCGACATATTGACCTGGGAGATGCCCACGCGTTCTGCAAGTTCTTTGGACGATATCTTGCGTTCGGCGAGCATGCGGTCAAGCCGCAGAATAATCATGGATTCCCCCTAGAGCAACTCGTCATCTTGTTTTTGCAGGATATACCCGTAGCGGAAGATGCTGGCAATCAGGCAAATAATCAGGCCTGCAAAGAGCATGGAGGGCTCGAATAACTGGCCGACGAACGCATCCGTAAAGCTGCCGCCAAATCCTGAGAGTATCATTCCCGTGATTACGGCACCAAGAAGTCTCACGGAAACGCCGCCGATAAGGAATAAATGTCCTACTCGACGAAGTGTCTGGTTACATTCAAGGTCAAAGGGCCTGCCTTTCTTTTCAATGTTGAAGAAAAGCCTGCGCACGCTTAGCGCGATGGTAAGCGCGAGACATGTCATCAAGAGGCTTCCTATGGCAGTGTGACCATCGTGTGCGACGAGCATAAGTGGGGCCTGTGCATTGGTACCGACGATAGCAAGGCACGGTCCTTCGCCGGCTTGAAGTTCTACGGATTGGAGACACGACCCTTGGGAGAGTCCAGGCAATATGAGTAGAAGGTCAATCGCAATGACTGCGAGGAGTCCCAGAGCGAGCGCGGTGGTAATGCAGATTGTGGCCCATTTGCAGATGCGAGTGAGCTTCCTCAGATCGGCAATTGCCTGTTCACGGTCGATGGCTTCATTCGATTTGGATACGTTCCAGCGGATCATAGCTCCTCCAACCAATGTCTTGGATGATACTTGTATCATATCAGAATTAACGATAAACGATAAATAATTACGAATATTGAGTAAGTAATGATTGAAAACGATTAGCGTGAACTATTGGCTCATTTTGGGTGCCTGAGTTTGGTGCGCGGGGGATGAGGACAAATGTCAAAACTTTCCGTGATCGCACAAGTGCTTCATCGGGTTCCCCGATTCATATGGGAAAACAACTGCAAACGATTGCAAGTAACCGGTGAACGGTCGAAAACTACCGTTCACCGATAATCTCAAAACTGGTTCTAACTGGTATTAAGTCAAAAAGACCAATTCACATATCTTCACAATGACCTGCAATTTTTCTACACGCTATTTTTAGCCGCCCTGCGTTGTTTAGACACAGGAAAAGATCCGATCTTTTGCCAAAGCATTTCGAAACGGTTTCAAAACCGCAGGTAGAAGTGTTAACGACCGGTAAACGGTCGATTTATCACCGTGAGCGGTGCAAAAACGTTTTACCGTATGAATCAACGAAAGCGACCTCTTCTGGGGTGATATAGTGACAACAACACGTCACGTGGTTACTACCAGTTTAGAAACCACTGGTCTTCAAAGAACGCTTTCTAAGAAGCTTTAAGGGCGAGCGCCCGCTGGCTTCCGAAAATCATCGGACTCAGATTGTACACACCTTCGGAAGGGAAATTTGAATGGTTGGCTTTATTCTTACCGGTCATGGACAGTTCGCACCCGGCCTAGCTAGCGCTATCGCTATGGTTGCCGGCGACCAGCCCGCTTTTACCGTCGTTCCTTTTGAGGGCGACCAGGCTGCTTCCTACGGTGAGGATCTCCGCGCCGCTATTACCGCCATGCGCGAGGAGTGCGATGGCGTGCTCGTCTTTACCGACCTGCTTGGTGGCACCCCGTTCAACCAGTCGATGATGATTGCCCAGGATGTCGACAACGTCGAGGTTCTGACTGGCACCAACCTTCCCATGGTTATTGAGCTTCTGTTCCTCCGCGGCAATGCCACGCTCGCCGAGCTTGGCGAGCAGGCCGTGACCGTTGGCCAGACGGGCGTCACCGCCCAGACGGTCGCATCCGTTGCCGGCTCCGAGGAAGAGGATATCTTCGGCGACGAGGACGGCATCTAATGGCCGATTTCGGAGCCAACGTCCTGAGCTCCTCGGTCGCCCTTTTAGGCCTGCTTGTCATCATGGGCTTGATTTACACCATCTGGTCGCAAATCAACATGAAGAAGAAGCAGAAGTACTTCAAGGAGCTGCACACCGAGCTCAAGCCGGGTCAAGAGGTTCTTTTCGCCGGCGGTATCTACGGAACCGTCAAAGGCATCGAAGGCGAGAAGGTCCAGATCAAAGTCCGATCCGGAGCCGTCGTAGATGTTTCGCGTTACGCGATTCAGGAGATCAAGTAACTGTCGTCAGCAAATAACGAAAGGAAGCTGATCAACATGGCAGAACCCAACATTCTTCTTACCCGCATCGATAACCGACTGGTTCATGGTCAGGTTGCCACCCAATGGAACTCCACCCTGGGCTCCAACCTCATCCTCGTCGCCAACGACGACGTGGCGTCCAACACCATGCGCCAGAACCTCATGAAGATGGCCGCTCCCGCCGGCGTCGCTACGCGTTTCTTCTCTCTGCAGAAGACCATCGACGTCATTGGCAAGGCGAGCCCGCGCCAGAAGATCTTCATCGTGGCCGAAACACCGGAAGACGTGCTTACGCTCGTCAAGGGCGGTGTGCCTATAAAGAAGGTAAACATCGGCAACATGCACATGTCGGAAGGAAAGCGCCAAGTCGCCACCTCCGTCGCAGTTAACGACGAGGATGTCGCTGCGTTTAAAGAGCTGCAGGAATTGGGGGTGGAGTTGGAGATCAGGCGCGTTCCGAGCACGCCTGTTGAGGACACGAGCAAGCTCTTCTCGTAATCCTCGTGATCCACGTTGTCAGGAGTGAAACCCTGACGTTCTGTACGTGAAATCCAAAGTGCGTACATACATTTTGAAAGGAGGAGCAAGATGGAATACTCGATCATCCAGATCGCTCTGGTCTTCGTCGTCACGTTCATCGCGGCAATCGACCAGTTTGACTTCCTCGAGTCTCTCTATCAGCCCATCGTCACCGGCGCCGTCATCGGTCTTATCCTTGGCGACCTCAACACCGGTCTTCTCGTGGGTGGTACCTATCAGCTCATGACGATCGGCAACATGCCGATCGGAGGCGCTCAGCCGCCTAACGCCGTCATCGGCGGCATCATGGCAGCCATTCTCGCTATCGCCACGGGCCTCGAGCCCAACGCGGCAGTCGGCCTCGCCATTCCGTTCGCTCTGCTTGGCCAGCTTGGCGTTACCCTGGTCTTCACGCTTATGTCCCCGCTTATGTCCACGGCCGATAACATGGCTCACAACGCGGACACCAAGGGCATCGAGCGCCTGAACTACTTCGCCATGGCTCTGCTCGGCCTGATCTTCGCTGTCGTCGTCACCCTGTTCTTCATCGCTGGCGCTACCATCGGTCAGACCATCGCTTCTGCCATCCCGACTTGGCTGCAGACCGGTCTCTCCGCTGCAGGCGGCATGATGCGCTTCGTCGGCTTCGCCGTCCTGCTCAAGGTTATGATGAACCGCGATATGTGGGGCTTCTTCCTCATGGGCTTTGGCCTCGCGCTCATCACCGTTGCCAACGATTCGCTGGCAACCCCTGCTCTGCTCATCCTCGCTCTCATCGGCTTCGGCATCGCTTTCTGGGACTTCCAGCAGCAGACCGAGCTGAAGGGTGCAGCTGTTTCTGACGGAGGTGACTTCGAAGATGGCATCTAATGAGTATGTGATCCCGGAGCACTACGAGGATCTCACTCCTGCTCCGCAGCTCGACCAGAAGACCCTCAACAAGATGGCTTGGCGCTCCTGCTTCCTGCAGGCATCGTTCAACTACGAGCGCATGCAGGCCGCTGGCTGGCTTTACTCCATCATCCCCGGTCTGGAGAAGATCCACACCAACAAGAACGACCTCGCGGCTTCCATGAGCCACAACCTGGAGTTCTTCAACACCCATCCGTTCCTTGTCACCTTTGTTATGGGCATCGTGCTTTCGCTCGAGCAGAACAAGGTTGACATCCCCACGATCCGCGCCGTCCGCGTCGCCGCAATGGGCCCGCTCGGTGGTATCGGTGACGCCCTGTTCTGGCTGACGCTTGTGCCTATCACGGCCGGCATCACCTCCAACATGGCCATCAACGGCAACGCCGCTGCACCGATCATCTTCCTGGTGATCTTCAACGTCGTCCAGTTCGCTCTGCGCTTCTGGCTCATGAACTGGTCCTACAAGCTTGGCACCAGCGCTATTGACGCTCTGACCGCCAACATGCAGGCCTTCACGCGTGCCGCTTCCATCATGGGCGTCTTCGTCGTCGGTTGCCTGGTCGTCACCATGGGTGGCACCCAGATCAACCTCCAGATCCCCAACGGCACCACCCGTGGCCTCTCCGCTACTACCGTGATCGTCTCCGAGAAGGAGGCCGAGAACTTCACCGGTATGGAGGG
>URNU01000117.1 GCA_900549275.1 uncultured Collinsella sp.
GCCATGGTGCGCACCGTTTCCATCACGGTCATGCACTCGCGGTAGTCCAGGCCGCTCGTGGGCTCGTCGAGCACCACGATCTTGGGCTCGACCACTACAACGGAAGCGAGCGCCACCATCTGGCGCTGGCCGCTCGACAGCGAGAACGGTGCCTCGTCGGCGGGCAGACCAAAGCGGTCGATGACCAGCCGGGAGCGACGCAGAGCTTCGTCGCGGTCGATGCCGGCAAGTTCTAGACCAAAGGCGACCTCGTCAAGCACGGTGTCTTTACAGATTTGGCGGTCGGGGTTCTGGAAAAGCGTTGCCACTTCGCGTGCGATGCGGCTCGTGGGAACCGATGCCGTGTCCAAGCCCGTAACGCGTACGCTGCCCGATGCGGGCTTGAGCAAACCCGTGAGCAGTTTGGTGAGCGTGGTTTTGCCGGCTCCGTTTTGGCCGACAATGCCCACGAGCTCGCCGGGGTAGAGCGTGAAGTTGAGGTCGTGGACGGCGGCGCCTCCATGGGGGTAGGAAAACTCGACATGGTCAAAGGTGAGCACCGGCTCGGCGTCTTTCGCATGCGGGCGCAGCGACGGCGCGTGCGGGGAGCCTGCGGGCGCCTGGGTATCGCTTGTCGCACGGTCGGGGTCGACGATTCCCGCGATCAGTCGTTCTGCCTCGTCGACATCCAGACAGGGCGTGCCGCTTACCAGGCCATCGGCCTCGAGACTGTTGAAGATGCGCGTGACGCGCGGGCAATCGACACCGATGGCGCGAAGCTCGTCGGTGTGCGCAAAGACCTCGTGCGGCTCACCTTGCAGCGCGAGCTGACCGTGATCGAGCACCAACACGCGGTTGCAGTACTCCGAAAGTAAAGCGACCTTTTGCTCAACGACGACGATGGTGATGCCGAGCGCGCGGTTTGCCTCACGTAACGTTTCGAAGACCAAGGTGGAACTGGCGGGATCGAGCGCCGCGGTTGGCTCATCGAGCACTAAGACGCGCGGACGCATGGCGAGGATGGCGGCGATGGCTACCTTTTGCTTTTGGCCGCCCGAGAGGGTGGCGATCTCGCGGTCGCGTAGGTCGCTGATACCGACGGTCTTAAGCGTCTTGCTCACACGCTGCTCGATCTGGTCGTGCGGAACGCCAAAGTTCTCGAGGCCAAAGAGCATTTCGTCCTCAACGACCGAAGCGACCATCTGCGTGTCGATGTCCTGCAGCACGCTACCGACGATCTGTGATATGTCGGTAAGCGAGACCTCGCAGGTGTCGTGGCCGTCAACTAACACGGAGCCATAAAAGGCGCCGGTGTAGTGGTGAGGCGCAGCGCCCGACAGGCAGGCAGCAAGTGTGGACTTACCGGCGCCCGAGGGCCCGATGATACCGATGAAATCTCCCTTGTTCACGCTGAGCGAAACGTGGCTGAGCGCCTGCTCGGTTTGCGTGCTATAGGAGAACGAGACATCGTCGACGTTGATGATCGTTTCCATGGATACCTTTCATAGTCATTGGGGACGTTCTTACATGACTGGTCGCTTAGGAACGTCACCAAAAGCTCGTTGTTTGGGACAGTCTTTGGTGGTGAAGCACGGAGACGGCTTTACGAGGGACCCCAGGTTGACGCGAAAGAGGAGCGAAGCGTACTTGGGTACGCGAGCGACGAATGAACGCCAAGATGGGGTGGCTCGTAAAGCCGAGCGGGTTAGTTGAGCTTCAGGGCCTTCTGGATGGGCAGGTAGAGAGCGCCGACCAGGATGGCGTTGAAGACGGCGGTCATGGCGACGACGGGCAGCATGGCTGCGGCGAGCTCGCCCACCACGCCGAGCATGGCCATCTTTATGACCATGAAGATGACGCCCGAGACAAAGGTTGTCACGAAGGTTGCGACGATGGCGACGGCGGGCTTAACCTGGCCGCCCTTGGCAGCAGCGTTGACAATGACGGCCATGAGAATGGCGGCGATGCCCTCGGCGGCAAAATCGACAAACGGCGATGTGGTGGTGATCTGGATCACGGCGGCTGAGATCAGGCCGATGACGAGTGCCTGACCGATGTTGGGGCGAACGACCAGGATGGTGAGGCAGAAGGCTGAGATAATGAACTCGGGACTGATCATGCCGCCCGAGATGCCGGAGATGGCCTTGCCGACGGTGAAGTTGAGGATGAAGCCGGCGGCAAGCAGGATGGCGAGCAAGACGAGGGCGCGGACGTCGAGTTTGCCGCGGTCGGCGGTCTGGACGGTGCGGGGCTGGGCGGTGGTGGTGTTCTGAGACATGGTGAAAATCCTTTCGGAGGGGAAGTGCAAGAGAAGAAAGCGGAGGCGCGTGATGCGAATGCGATCGGGCTCGAGATAGAAAAAGGCCCCCGGTCGAAACCGGAGGCCTTCCAATCACCTAGAGCGCAAAAACAGGCGTGAGGGACTCACTGTCGACCGATCGTATTCGCATCACGCCACCACCAGTTGTTGAGAGACTTCATCGTGTTCTTCATGTCGGTGGCTCCTTTCATGACGCCGTGGCGCGGTCGCACCTTGTTGCTATTGCGGTGCACTATAGCACAGCAAAGTGTTTGCAGGAAATCTTTTTTTGAAAAGATTTCAGTGACGTTTCCCGCCGGTCGAAGGGCGGGCTGAGCGGGCGGGGGCGACCTGCGCCATCCCGCCCGCGCCTTAGGGTTTCAGGGCCCTAGGCCTTCTTGCGACGATAGAGCACGAAGCCGCAGGCACCGATGATGACGATGACGCCAACGGCCATGGCGGCCATGTTGTTGCCCTCGGACTTCTCCTCGGTCGCCTCTTCCTCAACCTCGGGCTCGGCTACATCCTCATCGGAGAGGGCCTCGTCGGCGTAGGTGATGGACTCGACTAGGCAGTCGTTGTCGGCATCGTAGTCACTCGGGACGAACTCCTCGGAGAAGTCGCCCTCCTTGAGGTAGTCGCGCATTTCCTCGAGCATGGCCTTGCACTTGACGTAGGTGTTCTTGGTCGCTGCCTTGCCGGCCTTGTTGGCCAGGGCGGTGCGGGCCTCGGCGTCTTCGGCGGCCTGCATGGCCTCGTCGACGGTCAGGTTCTGCTCAATGAGCTCCTTCTGCAGGGCGTCGAGATAGGCGCGGACGCCGGTGGCGCAGCTGTCGCGGTTCTCATAGGCGAGCGTGTTGATGTCCATGAGGACGTAGTTGATGGAGTTCTTGGGCTCCTCGTTGTTCACGACGTCTTCCTCTTCACAGTGGTCGAAGGAGACATCCTGATCGCTGAAGTAGGGGCTGACCTCGGTGAGCAGTGCGGAATAGAAGGGGATAGCGACGGAGAACTCGGCGTTGGAGAGCATCTCCCACTGGATGGTCGCGATCTCGGGGTCCATGCCGTGACGGATCTGGAAGGTGTGGATCTCGGTGTTGCGGTTGGAGCCGATGGCATAGGCGCCGTCGGTGTTGGCGTTGAGGCCGGCGACATTCTCGCCGCGAGCGGCGAAGGAACGAATCATCTCAAAGGTGTTCCAGTCGGACTTGCCGGGTGTAAAGAACAGCGGCTGCATCTCGTGGACCAGGGCGCCGGTCGTGGCACGAGCGTCTTCGCGCTCGTCCTTGACGATCTCGTAGTCGGTGCCCTCGGCAAGCGGAGCCATGAAGTAATCGCGGCCCTGGACATAGCGCGACCACTGGTGCATACCGGCCTCGCTAATCTCCTCGCCGTAGGTCTTGGCGACGTCGAACTTGCCGTCGGTGTACTCGGCAAAGCCCTTCTCCTTAGGCATGGACTCGATGCCCTCGGAGTGGAGGCAGTTCTCAGTGTCGTCGAGGTCGACGTCATAGGTGAGGTTGCCGATGTTGGGGTTGAGCGAGGCGATATCGTCGGTGAGCCTCATGGCAATCCACTGATGGCCAGAAAGTGCTGCAAACAGCCAGGTCTCGTTGTTGTCGGCGATGATGATCTGGTCGTTGGAGCAGACGCCCTGCTCGTCAATCAGGCTGCCGAGGAGCTCGACACCTTCGCGGGCCGTGGCGCTCTCGCCCAGAATGACGCTGGCGTAGTTGTACTCGCCGATGCCGGTCTTCTCGGTGACGGGGTCGGCTTCCTCTGCCTTCTCGTTATAGGAGGTGCTCAGCGTGGCAGAGCAGGAAACGCCCTTCTCGTTGATGCCGGCCTCGGAATATGCGTCGTAACGATCTTCCCACTGAGAGGGGTTGTCGCGAACGAAGGTGTAGCGGTAGGTTGCGCCCTTGGACTTGTATTCAAAGCCGGACTCGAGCGAGGTGTACTTGCTGCCGTCCTTGTGTGCGGGCTCGATGCCAAAGTGCTTGATGTAGCGCGGGCCGAAGTCCTCGGAACGGCCGTAGTACGTGCTGCCGTCTGCCGTGAGCTGGCTGCCCATGTAGATCTGGGTGCAAGCGAGCGCCGAAGTCGGCATGGCCATAATGGCCGCTGCTCCAAATGCAAGGCCGCAGCCGAGCTTCTTGAGCGTGTTGACAGGATGAGTAAACCTCATGATCCCTCCCAACTGTTGAAACCCCGCGAAACCGTACGGAGTTTCAGCTAATAAATACATCTACTAGCCTAAAGGAAGTGTAAAGAGTATTCATTTGACAACAGCTTTTACTCGATGAGCGTGAAGAAATATACGATGAGCGGATAATAATACTCATTTTGTGACTTTAGTTAAATAAAGACACCCTGCATTTACTGTAGCTAAATAAAGCGCTAGACAATGCTCAAAAAGAAAACTCTCCCGCTGTTTGGATTTGCATAAACAACGGGAGAGTCGATAACTGGATGAATATCATACCAATGTGGATTTACTTCTTTCGGCGGTGAATCACATTGAT